>JAGHCL010000086.1 GCA_021160485.1 Candidatus Desulfofervidaceae bacterium | reverse complement strand
ATCAATGTTCAATTATCCAATGACCCTGATGCAACTAAAATTCAACTGACGGAACAGCAATTTAAAAATAAATATCCGCTGGATTATCAAAAGTTGGTCGCTGAATGCAGAGAAAGATATACCAATTTCAAAGTAATTCCTCAGTTTCATAAACTGAGGAAATCATTGTTAAATAATCCAAAATACAGCATGACCAAAAAGCTGGATTATGATAATCCTAAGAGTGCCAAGAAAGACTGGTACAGTCGGGCAGTGTTTACAGTGTTTGATGCACACTATACAAAAAAGGAACAGCAGTAAATGGCAAGATCAACAGTACATTACGCAGACAGCGACACAAATAACACACTCAAAAAACTTCATAACAAACTCCGCCCTGCCGGTACCCCTGTCCAGCGTGTTGAGTATATAATCGAATTGCTTCTGCTTAGAATTTTTGAAGTGAAACTAAAGCAGGATAAGGAATTCAAGCAACTGCGTGATTTATTCAAAGAGCCTAATGATGAGCTTTTATTTTCCTGTTTATATTCAGTTGCCAATGAACGGCTATTACCGACCATCAATGACAATTTTTTTCCTTTCTATGCTGGCATATTATCCCATGCCCGAAAAATATATAAAGAACAAAATCTCTCTCAAAAAGTTCTGGATCAGCTTGTTTTAATAGAGGAAGTGTTCAAAAATTCCAATTTCACCAACAATGTTAAAAGTGGAAATCTACAGGAAATAATCAGCCTTGTCAGCGAGATAAGCGAAGATCGTTTACTTAAAACTGATCTGCTTGGTGATGCCATAGAATCCGCATTATCTGAAACCGGCGGTACAAAAGACCTGGGACTGCACAGAACACCAGACCACATAAGACAGTTTATGGCTGGTGTTGCGGCACCATCATTTATTGATTCAATTTATGATCCTGCCTGCGGAACAGCAGGCTTTCTTTTTGATTCATGGGGATATGCGACCGAAGCAATAAGACGTGACGGCACATGGCCCGGAACGAAAGCACACCCTGAAATATCTGAGTATTTTGAAAATTATTTTTCTGCAAAAAATACTTCGATGCCCACCGCAGAACAGGCGATTACATTTTACAGGAGTGGTATTTCCGGGACAGAATATCTGGGCGTAATTCGGAAGATGGCGGCCATCAACCTTTACATCAGAGGGTTAAACCCCTCGACTATTGTTCAGGGAGATTCCCTTGCCCTTTTTAATGCCGCAGAGCACGGAAACACCAAAACCATTATCCTTGCCAATCCACCTTTTGGAGCAGAAAGAGATCAGGAGGCGTATTCAAATATTTGGGAAGAATATCCCCGTGAGGCAGAAACAACACTGCTCTTTGTCAAGCTCATGCTGGACAGCCTTGACGACAATGGTATTTGTGCTGTCGTTGTTTCAGAGGGTTTTTTAAGTTGGGATCAGACCAGTGCCAGAACATTGCGTAAAATGCTTCTGGAGGAGGCACGGCTTAAAGCTGTTATTAGTCTACCGCAAGGAGTTTTCGTAAGTAAAAGCGGTGTTGGCCCCAAAACTTCCATTCTTGTTTTTGAGAAAGGTGGAAGGACGGACAATGTTTGGTTTTACAAAGTGACCAATGACGGCTACACCATGGGAACCAACCGACAAGTTCAAAAAGGCTGTCAACTTGTTGATGCCTTAAAACTATATGAATCGCATATCAGAAAAGGACAAAGCCCGCCGGAAACAAACCATTCTTTTACTATTCCAGCAGAATGGATACGTGTTCTTGATCCTCGCATAAAAAAACGGATTGAACAGGATACCCATAAAGAGTTTTCAGCTAAAGCCGCTGTTGCAAAACGTAAGCTGGAAAGGAAAATAAAAAAACAGCTTAAAGACGGAAAAATAGATAACCGGGAATTTAACAACAAACTTGCCCAGCATGATGAAATCTGGCAATCAAAAACATTGAACGAAATTGCCAAGCGGATAGAAAAGGCTCATCTTTTCTCCTTTAATTTGGGCAATTACCGGAGCAGTCTGTCAACCCAGCAGATAGATAAATGGAATTCCTTTTTTCCTGATGATAAAAACCACAACTCACAACTCAATCTTGATGAAAAGTTTTCCCGGCTCAAGAAATGCGACTCGGAACAATCCCATGATCTGCTTGCTTATTTTGATATTCAAAATGGTTTGGAATTTGATATTATCCGTCAGTATCTCGGCAACTTTTCAGTAGGGGAACTGGAAAATTTTAATCAGCTTGCTGAATTGCAGAAAATTATTGAGAGTGGCACAAGGTATCCATTAATTCCATTAGGTGAGTTTATTGCTCCCCTAAATACGAAAATAAAAAAGGATGAATATGACGGTAGGACAGATATTGTAGAAAAAATATCTTTTGCAGAGGGTGCAATTCATTATCGAGCACTGCGACAAACTGGCATGGATTTATATATTGCCTCACCGGGAGACTTGGTAACGTCGAAAATCAATTTTCACCAAGGGGCGGTTGCATTAGCGGATAGACATCTTGTTTGTTCAACACACTATCAAATATATGAAATAGATCAAAGTGAGATAATCCCAGAATACCTCATTTATGTTTTACGAAGCAAAAACTTTTTAAACAACATCACAAAACAAAAAAACAATGGCATCAAATCAGAACAAGGATCAGATTTTATCCTGCAACTTGAAATTCCGGTACCAGAACTTGATAAACAGCGAGAAATTGTTAACCATTTAATCACTCTTCGTAATGTTACTGAGGCTTGTGAAAAAATTTCAAAAAATTTTCATTTGCATATTCCTGAATTATTCAAGCATAAAACTACCCCACTTGGCAAAGCGGTCTTATCCACAAGAAATGGTTGGTCACCTCGTTGTAACGGCGGCTCAACACCTGTGCTTTCGCTTGCATGCCTACAGAATGGTAGTATTGATTTTTCTGCCCGTAAATGGACAGATCTGCATCGAGATGATATAGACAATTTTTTTGTGCAAGAAGGAGATTTTTTTTACAGTAGAGGGAATACTCCTGAACTGGTTGCCCTTGCTGGTATTGCCTCAAAAGTCCGTGAGAATATCGTGTTTCCTGATCTACTTACAAGAGTTGAGTTTGACACAGAACTTATATTACCACAATATGCCATAGTTTTATTTAACAGCACATTTGGCAGAAAATATTTTGGTAATGTTCCGCTTGGTGCTTCGCCTTCAATGGTAAAAGTTTCTCAGAAATATATGAAAGAATTTTATGTTCCTTTTTTAGGCAATACTGCAAAACAAAAGGAGATTATAGAAAAAAGTCAAAAGTTGGTAGATGCAAGTAAATCAACTATCGTCTTGAAACAAAATGCACAAGAGACTTTTGAAACAGTTAGTGCTGAAATTTGGGAATGAAACATGTCAGGCATCAACGAGAATGAAGCCACAGCAACAGATCTGCGGGTGATAAAAGAATTAACCGTAAACCATGGCTGGAAAGTAGGCGACACCCTACTGTATCAGCCGCAGTATTCCCTTACACCCGAACAGCAGGAACAGTTCCAGGGCAGAAAGTCAATCAAGCCTGACATCGTGCTTCAGGATATGCACGGCATCCCTTTGATTGTCATTGAGAACAAGCTCAAAGACCCTAAAAAAGCCCTCCCCCAGCTTCGTTTATTGTATTCTCAAATTCTCAGACCCCGTTTTCTCTATGGTTGCTCAAAAGATCGTAACTTGTTTTATGATATGGCGTGGCGTGGTTTGGATGCCGGTCAATTCAGACCGGTCAATTCTTTTCTTTCCATGGAAGAAGTTAAAATCAAGATCAGTCAGGAGAAAAAACGGCAACAGAAGCGGGAAATCGTTATTGATACAAGCATTGCCGGCGGTTTTGATCCAATCATAGGCAAAGAAAGATATTATCAACTGGATTGTATCAACGCATTACTAGCGGGAATAAAGGATGGACAACAGAAAATGCTTGTCCACATGGCAACCGGTTTAGGGAAAACCCGTGTAACCGTAGCACTCTGTAAAGCCCTGCTTGAATATGGTCTTGCCAGAAGAATACTGTTTGTTGTTGACCGCCGCCTGCTTGCTGAGCAGGCTCGTGATGATGGTTTCAGCTTAATCAGTCCAACATATAATGCATCATGGATTACCACTGCAAATTACAAAACTCATAAAAATAAGGATATTCATATTGCCGTTATTGATACCCTTGAAATAATTCATCAGGGGATACCGGGGAATTATTATGATTTAATTATTGTGGATGAGTGCCACAGATCAATCAATCTGAATCGTAAAATAATTTTTGATCATTTTTTATGCCCTCGCATTGGTTTAACAGCAACACCCCGTATTGCCGTTGCCAAAGATCAGAAAAAAGTGCCGGATGATGATCTTGCCATTCTTGATACATACAGGCTGTTTGGTTGTGAAAGCGGTGAGCCAACTTACCATTACAGCATAGATCAGGGCATAGATGAGGGCTTTCTTGCTCCGTACAAGGTTGAAGAGATTAAAACGCACCTTACCAAGCTGGCAGAGAAAGAAGGCGTTGAATTTGACTATGTACTTGATCCTGATGAACGGAATAAAATTGAACTGGATGCTGCAAAAAAACTGAAACTTGAACAGCTAAACCGAAAATATCTTACGGAAAATACAGCTAAACGTATTGCCGAAGAAATTCGTGATCGAACAGAATATGGAGAAAAAATCATTCTATTCGGAGTAAGTCAGCCACATTGCCTGATGTTGGCAAGGGCGCTTAATGATGTTTTTAACGATGATGGCAGAAGTAATCCCCGTTATGCGGAATCAATTATTTCCGAGAATCAGGACTTGAATCGTGCCCTTAAAGGATGGTTTAAAAAACCTTACCAGAAACCTTATATAGCGGTTTCTGTGGACATTATGAGTACCGGAGTTGATATCCCATGTGTACGTCATATAGCTTTTTCCGCATTAACCAAATCTGTTGGTAAATATATACAGATGCTTGGTCGTGGTACTCGTCTTGATCCAAAAACCGGAAAATTTAGTTTTCAGGTTCTTGATTTTGTTGGGCTTTGCAAACGAATGGATGATAATGGCAAAGGCACATCAAAAGAAAATAAAAAAATAGTCAAAGGGCGTGGGGAAAAAGGTGGTGGAGGGGAAACAGGAGTAAAGGGAGACTGGTTTATTGTTGATAATCCCGACCCTGCAAATATGATTCAACGGGTTTGCATCCATGAGGGGGCTGTTGAAATCATAGATAATATTCCAATTGATGAAGCAAGAAAAATCTTTGAAGAACAGGTAAGGGAAACACCAAACACCGATATCATCGCTATCAAGAAAAAAATATCCGAAAAAGAAGATTACGAACCATCGCCGGAAGATTTAGGATATCTTATTGAGTTTATTAAGAAACCGGAAATTGCCATGGAAGAAGGTCAATTGCAAAAAATTTACGATTATCCGGGCGGTTCAGCCTGGGACTTTTTTCTCCATGCACTGAAAGTTAAATTAATACCAACACCTTTAGAAAGAATCAAAAAAGGATATGACAGTTATATCGCATCTTCAGTTTTCAATGAGGATCAAATGCAGGTGCTGAGAAAAATAAAAGATATATTTGCTTCCAATATTGACAGTTATGGACAAATAGACCTTTCTACAATTTTTGGTAATCCGGTTTACGAGGGTATTATTGGCAGCTTTGATAGTGTTAATGAGTTATTTGAAGGGAAACTCCCCGAAACCATAGACGAAATGGCAGAAGCCTTTTGCCTGAGAAAAGTAGCTTAAAAGAGGATAAAAAAGCGAACAATTGCATTCACCGGACTGGCAAGCACGCGCGTTTTTTGGGTGGTAAATCCAAGTGTGTTGCCACGCTCCAAGTTGTTTGCTAATGCCACGGCCAGCCGGTGATGCTGGACGTTATACAAGAAAGGGATACCCTATGCCAGAAATTGACCCGAAAGATTATTCATTTGCTTTATCACCTAATGGCAGGACAAGACACATCGCAGGAGCCT
>JAGHCL010000154.1 GCA_021160485.1 Candidatus Desulfofervidaceae bacterium | reverse complement strand
GTGCTGTAGTAGCAGTAGACTTAGATACTAATGGTATCTGTAATCCTCTAGTACCTTTACGGGCCTTAGCTAACTTCTTCTTATTAGCTGCATCTTCATCATAGGTAGCTAGGCTTCCTTCAGGAACACCTCCACCTACACTAGTATTAGTAATAATAGCTGCTGGGTCTTCCTCTTCATCTCCTCCATTAACTGCATCATGGTAACTATCTACTAGAGAGTCATTACCTGATGCTTCTGCTGCTACATTATAAGTATCTACACCTACAAACATTGGGTTACCTGCCTTCGCAACATCCATAAAGCTACCTCCTTCTTTATAGGCATCATAGCCACCAGCCAGTGGGTTTAGTGACCCTGTAATAGGATTAGCACCTGCTAAGAAACCTGGAAGACCTCCCTTAGAACCTCCACCACCTCCACCACCTGCAGCAGCTTCTAGTTCTGGTAGTGTGTATCCTTCATATCTAATCAAATCAAACAGTGTTACTAATGTCATTACTTATCCTCCAATTTCTTATCTTCTAGTTTAGCTTTCTGAATAATCTTACTTACTACTTCTTGTTGTCCCACTAACACACCTAACTCATAAGCAGTAAGCTCATGGTCTGGTAGTATATTAGGGAATGCCTTATTCAGATACTGGAGTAAGTTGTTCATCCTCTGGTATCTCCTCTTTAATTGCTTCTACATAGTTGTCTAGCTGTGGAAACACAACCTCATCAAACAACTGAGCTGGTGTCTTACTACCTTCTTCTAAGCTATCATTAAGTTGTGATATAATATAGGTAGCTACAATACTAGTAAGTAGTTCTACATCTGCTTTACCTTCTGTAAGGATAGCTACTTCTCCTAGTCTCTCACATACATCCGTAAGTAAGTCCTCTAGTTCCTCACCTCTTGTAATACCTACTAACCCTACTACTTCCTTATCCTCTTCTAATGCATAGATAGCATTACTAATCTCATTAATCATCTTGTCTCTCCCTTTATCTCTTGGTAGGACTCGCCTAAAGGCTCGCCCTATACTCTAGTATGTATATATATATTTACTATGGTTAGGCGGGGATAGTTATAAATACTCTAGTACACTAACTGTACTAACTGTCTTTTGTAGTTACTAACTACTATAGTCTAAGTATTTTCCCCTTGCCTATACAAGCGTGTAGACTTCCTACATGCTACCTTTGATATCTTTCTTAACATCTTCCCATGAACCTGTCAAAGCTCCCTTAGTATAATCCACTACTCTTGTCTCAAAGAAGTTAGCTAAACTTACACCACTAGTCAACTCATCCATCAATGGGATAGGGTTGTGTTCTATATAGTAGTTAGGTTTAAAGCCTATAAGTTTAAGTCTCTCATCAGTAATATACTTTATGTAATTCTTAACTACTTCCTTCTCCATATGTGGTGGGTCTAGGTAGTCTACTAAGGCACACTCATATGCTACTATCTGTCTAGCTGCCTCATAGATTTCAAACTTAAGTTCATCATCAAAGATGTCTTGGTTCTCCTGAATGAAGGTACGGAACAGCCAAGAGTTACCTTGTACATGTTGCTCCTCATCCTTGATAGACCAGTCTACAATAGTACTCATACCCTTGTACTTGTTCTGTGTCTGGTATGTAAGTAGCATAGCAAACTGTGCAAAGAGACTAACCCCTTCTGTAAGTGAAGCATACACAGCAAGCATACGGGCTACCCCTCTACGGTACTGGTTGTCTACCTCCGCATCACTCATACCCATCTGCTTGTAGTCCTCATACTTCTTAATCTTAGCCTTCTCTACATAGTCTGTCTTAGTCTCCATTACTGGTACCTCTAAGAACTCTGAGTAGAAGGACTCATCAAAGCCTAGTGTATCTACTAAGTTACTGTAAGCCGCTATGTGGGTGTTCTCTCTATCAGCAAACCCTCTAAGCATCATAGACACCTCAGTTGGTTTAAAGATACGGGTAAGAGTATCATACCCTGCTCCTACCATCACATCATTCTGAGTAAAGAGTCTAAGTATATCAGTAATAAACTCCTTCTCTCTATCATCTGCTGCATGGAAGTCAGCTACATCATCAGCTAGTGGTACCTCATCTACATGCCATACCATCTTATCATGTGTGTTCCAATAGTCATAAGCCTCTGGGTACTTGAATGGCTTATACTGTGGGTACTTAGTTGTCTGTTTAATTAAACTCATTTACTTCTCTCCTTTACTGACATGATAAACACTCTCTTTCCTCACTCCGTACTGAAGCTCTATTAAGGGATGTACTTCGTAGGTAATACAAAGACTTAGCTCCTCCTTTCCAAGCATCATAGTGCAGCTTATGTAGTAGCTTAACATTAACATCAGCAGGTAGGAACAAGTTAGTAGAAGTTCCTTGGTCTACATACTCTGTTCTATCACAAGCATATGCTACTATCCAATTGTTATCTAATTCATAAGCTGTAAGAAATACTTCTTTATCATCATCTAACATCCAATCAAAGTGCTGAACACTTCCTGCATGCTGGACTATAGACTTCCACACACCTTCCATATCCTGAATGTCATACTCCTCCTCTAATTTTTTCATCAGATACTTGTTTCTAATCTGGTAAGAACCTATGTTAGTCTTAGCTGTATAAGCATTGGCTACTCTAGGGT
>JAGHCL010000087.1 GCA_021160485.1 Candidatus Desulfofervidaceae bacterium | reverse complement strand
GTGGCAGGCCGCTCGGCCAGCGTGATCGTCTCACCTATCGTCACGTCGCGCAGCGTCTTGATACCGGCAATCACATAGCCGACCTGCCCCGCAGAAAGCGCCTCGACAGGCCGCATCTTCGGCGTGAACAGACCAACCTCGCTGACCGTGTAAGTCCGACCGGCCGCCATGAGCAGGACCTTGTCGCCCTTGCGGACGCTGCCGTCGAAGATCCTGACCATGCACACGACACCGCGATGCGGGTCGAACTTCGCATCGTGCACCAGCGCCTTCAACGGCCCGTCCGGACTGCCGTTGGGGGCGGGGACCTTCTCTACGATCGCCCTGAGCAGGTCATCCACCCCCTCGCCCGTCTTGGCGCTGACGAACAGCACCTCATCGGCGGGCAGGCCGAGCACCTGCTCCATCTCCAGCGCCACATCCTCGGGCCTGGCGGCCGGCAGGTCGATCTTGTTGACCACGGGGATGATGGCAAGGTCCGCCTCCATGGCCAGGTAGGCGTTCGCGACCGTCTGAGCCTGCACGCCCTGCGTCGCATCGACCAGCAGGATCGCACCTTCGCAGGCAGCCAGCGCCCTGCTCACCTCGTAATGGAAGTCCACGTGACCGGGGGTGTCGATCAGGTTGATCGTGTAGCAAGTCCCATCACAGTAATAAGATAGCGTCGCCCGGTTGGCCTTTATGGTAATGCCCATCTCGCGTTCGAGGTCCATATCGTCGAGGAACTGTTCCCGAAACTCGCGCGGACTGATGGCCCCGCAGGCCAGCAGAAACCTGTCGGCCAGCGTGCTCTTGCCGTGGTCGATGTGGGCGATGATGCTCACATTGCGAATGCGCTGCATTGCGTTCATGCTGAATCTACCCACAACCGCAAACGCTCAGCACTGCGGGGCGAAAGCCGTCGTCCGGCTCACCCGAGACAACGTGCCCGCAACGCGCTGCCGGCGCGACTCCGCATACCGGCCGGCAGGCGCGCGAACGGGCGCTCTTGGATGGCCCAGACGGCGAGCCTCCGCCCGCCAGGTCCCGAAGTTACGCTCCCTGCGACACATGCGAAGATCCGGCAACCTCAAACAACACCCGGGGCATCCGGTTATCATATCTTACAAACCGCCTGCGAAGAAGCGTTGGCGACGCTCGTAAGTGCAAGTTACTGCTAACCTTCGGGAAAATCCGCGGGCAGGCAGCCCCATCCCCGCCACAAGCGGGTCGGCCGGCGTCGGCACCGGCGGCTGCCAACACGACCTTCCTAGGAAACCACGGCGCCTTGCCGCGAAACGCCGTACCGGATAGAATTGGCGTCCTAACTCTTTGGCGGCCTTCACGGACAGTGAAGGTGACGCCTGTAGTGGCCGGTCGGGGGGACTCGCACAGCGGCTGGTCGCCGGGCTGCGTGCGAGTCCCACTTTTTTCAATCCAGTCCTTTGAAGCCGCACACCTGTGGCCCACAGCGGCTTGGGTTAAACGGCGAGATTGAACTGCACCAAGGGCACAATGAAAGGCTGATCCGTCACCCAAAGGCCAGCAAATGCCGCGCACGCCGATCGCTTGCTGACGCGCTTGCGGTGGCGCCGGCAGTGCCCATCCGTCTCAAGTCGGCGCGAGGGCCTGAAGGACGACGACGCCACAGCCGGCCGGTTCGCCCGACCCCCGGCGCTTTACTGGGCGCCCCGCTGCGTGGGCGCCGCAGTTTCGCCTGTCGCTGGAGCCTGCCCGGAGGCCTTGAGCCGTTGCACCTCGGACTGCAGGCGGGCGACCTGTTCCCGGAGCATCTTGATCTGCTCCCGGGCAGCGGATAACTCCGCCCTAGTCCGCTCCAGTCGAATCTGGAGGGCTTCTGCAGACCGCAGCGTTTCGGTCAGTCTGGACTCCAGGGCGGACTTGGCCGAGGCAAGGTCCTGACACTTCTTCGCGAGGTCCGAGGCACGAGCCCGCTCAGCGGCCAAGGTCTGCTTACATGCAGCCAACTGCCGCTTCAGGTCCTGCAACTCGGCCCTCATCTTCTCACGCTCGGCCTGCGCGTCCGACAGCCTGTCCTGCAACTCGAGATTCGCCTGCGCAATCCTGTCGTACTCGGCCTGAGACACGCAGCCCGCAGGGACGAAAAACCAGCAAAGCGGCAACACGCACGAACACAGTCGTAACCGTCGCATACGCGTACTCCTTGGCCCCAGCCCGAACTCAACCTTTCCGCGTAAACAAATTCAAACCACAAAGCCGACGGCCTGCCGAGTCGCATTTTCTGCAGGGCACAGACGCTTGCAACGATGCTCTCGCGAGACGGCCGACATTTCTGAGCAGTCGGCAGCGGTCCGGCCCGACCGCCCTGCCGCAAGATGGCGCATCCTCTGACCGGCACCGGTCCTGATCGAAGGTCGCCTGATCCTGCCCGAACGGCGCGTCAGCCGGCCGCCTCCGAACGCCGCAGGGCCCCGTCCTGCTGTCCTTTGAGCCGATGCCTGCGACCGGCCCGCTGATATCGCACGCCCGGCAGCGGCGTCGATGCTCCTGACCGCTACCTTGCGGGTTCACCCGTCCACGCGCCCCCCTCATGTGCCAAGCCGGACGCGAAGCCTGCGGACAGCGCAGCATCCATCAG
>JAGHCL010000136.1 GCA_021160485.1 Candidatus Desulfofervidaceae bacterium | reverse complement strand
GTTTGAAGACACTTAAAATATTATCTGCTTCAAGGCCGAAGATCTGCAGTCCGGCGCGCGCCGTCATAATCATGTGAAGGTCGTGAGTAGTAAGGATCTCAGCCAACTCTTGAAACTGTACAGCATTCAACCGACCAGCAGGAAGACGAAGACGAAGTGTAAAGTCTTCCTCTGCAAAGTCAGCATTAAAGATGCCAAAATCCTGAAGGTAGTAGCGGTCACCCTCTCCCAGGTTTTCAAAGTCAAGGGTCTCAAGTTCAGGAAAGTAGTCAAACGGACGCAACTGCGCCTTGTACCGTTCACGTTTGTTAAGTTTTTTTTCAGCCGTGCTCATAACTCTCTCCTCTACCCATTATTCAAGATCTAGTTGACGCCATTTTACTTCAATACAAAGTCCTAAATAATGATGTGTATCAAGCCAAAGATGTAGCTAAATGACAACCATATGTCACGTTAAATAAAAAAACCTTATCTTTGAATATATGTAATAACTTTATTATAGTTTTAGACTATAATAAGAGTGACCTCATATAAAAAGGACTGTTCATGCAGCTACATCGCCGATATAGCACGATGACAACCTTCTTTATATTGTTCACCATCTTTGTGGCTATCGCATCATTTGTACTTATCTGGACAACATGGATCGAAGTCAAAAAGAGTGCTAGCTTAGAGTTAGAGTACATTAACAAAATGGTCTCTAACTCATTTGTCTCTGACTTGCATCAAAATGAGACGCTACTCAACCTCTTAGGTGAACGCCTTTTAGAAGCAGATGTCCTCAACCATCCAACACGTGCACAAAAGCTGCTGCGTCAACCTCTGATGTCCAACCCCAACCTCGCAGCATTTGGTGTTGCCCGTACGGATGGTCAACTTATTGCCATGACCTATATCCCGAAAAACTACACACTTCCAAATCTTCTTTCTGATGAAAAAAGTCGAAGTACTTTTCAGATGGTCCTGGACAAAAAGCGTATGGTCATAGGACACACATACAATATGCCATTGTTGGACAAATGGGTTATTCCACTGCGTATTCCTATCTTTAACAAACAGCACAAAGTTGCCTTTGTTCTAACAACGGGTATTGACCTGCAAAACAGTGAAGACTCGTGGATGGCTAATGGCTTTCCATCATACATTGATGTAGTCATTGTGCGCGATGACAACTACTTTACCTATGTCTCAAATATTATTGATAAAAAGAAGATGGAATCTTGGTACTACAGCCCTGCAGTCGGGACATCATTGGAACAGGTTGGATCCATCGACCTGCGTGGCTCTGCCAGCCACTCCTTTGACCTTTACGATAGATATAACGAACGACTTCTACTTTTTACACACTATAATAAAGAGTATCACAGCCTCTATGTCACCTCTATCTCTTACAATAGACTCTACGAGAATCTCAACAACCAACTTAACTACTTTATCTTTGGTATCGTCCTTTTTTATCTCTTCACCTTTATTTTTTATGTCATTAACCACAAACGTGATTTGAAACAGACTGAAGAGCTTGTCTGGTCAGCCAACCACGACACCCTTACCCAACTGCCAAACCGCTATTTTTTACAACAAAAATCAGCACACTGGAATGAGGTACACCGTCAATACAGCGCACTTTTTATGGATCTTAACAACTTTAAATCCATCAATGACAACTATGGCCACCCTTTCGGAGACAAACTCCTGGTGATCATTGCACAGCGTCTCAGTTCTGTTGTCCAAGAACATGAGTATGTTATTAGACAAGGTGGAGACGAGTTTATCGCCCTCACCCCAAGACCTTATAAACAGATAGCACAATTTGCACAACATATCATTCATGTCCTAAGCGAAGCAGTGACCATAGACAGTATTACTCTCTATCCTAAAGTCACCATCGGTATTGCCCACTATCCGCATGACGCTAACTCTATCGACCTTCTGCTGAGTAAAGCAGACATGGCCCTCTACAAAGCCAAAGAGAACAAACTTGGTTTTCTAGAGTACTCATATGCATTAGAAGAGGCTTCAAAAGCACGTCTTGACATCGAGATGCAGCTGCGTACTGCGATGGATAATGATGAGTTTTATGTACTCCTGCAACCGCAGATGAATGCAATCACGTTAGAGATAGAAGGTGTTGAAGCACTGGTTCGCTGGGAGAATAAAAAACTCGGTTCTGTTCCGCCAGACAAGTTTATCACTGTTGCCGAAGAGAATGGAGAGATCTCCCGTATAGGACGTTTTGTACTGCGACGTGCCTGTGAAATGGTTGTTAAGACATGGAAAGAGACAGACAGAAGATTTACCCTCTCAGTCAACGCTTCAGCAGATGAGCTGCTTAATGATGACTACTTAGACCACATTTTGATGGTCTTACATGAGACTGGTTTTCCTCACGAAATGCTTATCATCGAAGTGACTGAGAGTCTCTTGATCAATGATGTACGCAAGGCAAAACAGGTCTTGAATGATCTCAGGAATGAAGGCATCGGTGTCTCCTTAGATGACTTTGGAACAGGTTACTCCTCTTTGAGTATGCTCAAGGGTCTTCCGGTCACTGAACTCAAGATCGATCAGAGTTTTATTAAAGATTTTCTCATCGAAAAGCAGGATCTGGCATTGACCAAATCCATCATCGCCCTTTCAGAGTTGTTTGATCTAAAGACAGTTGCAGAGGGTGTTGAGGAGGAAGGTCACGTCTTTGAGCTGCAAAATGCCGGCTGTACTATCTTACAGGGCTTCTACTTCTCTAAACCACTGACACAGCCAAAGTTGGCAGAGTTTATTAACGAGATGGGTTAGAGCAAGTAAAATTAAGAGCACTAAATAGATCTGACATACTTAGAGGTCCCAGTTAACATTGTCTGGTATAAACTCAACTCGTTTGTACCAGTGTGTTGAGAGACTACAGACCAGTATTGTTTACGTTGTCATCAATCGTCACTGAGACACTGTCTGCCGTAGTATCGTTGGAATAGATAAAAGTCGTTGTTCCATCACCATTGGCAGTTGAACTCGTTGAGCTCCACCCTGATTTGTCTACTGCTGTAACGTCATCAACAGCATCACCTGTGATCGTAATAGTGTTATTTTCATCTGTCATACTTAAAATGTCATCCAGACTGATTCCCTCTAACGATTGTATACCGTTACCACTAATGTCGATCGTCTCGATATTCTCAACGTTACTAAAGTCAAGTACACCTGTCTCTTTGATGATAAGCATATCAATGTCATTACCACCATCGATCATGATATCAGCACTGTCAAAGACAAGAGTATCTGTACCTTCTCCACCTAGAAGTATATCGCTACCGACATTTCCATCGAGTACATCATTACCGTCTTCGCCTTCAAGTCTGTCATCACCGGCGCCACCAAAGAGCAGGTCATCACCGTCACCACCTTGAACTACGTCATCACCTGTGCCACCATCAAGAAGATCATTACCCGCGTCACCATCTATATGGTCACTGTCCGCGCCACCGCTTATACTGTCATCACCTTCATTACCGCTGATATAATCTTGACCAGTACCACCATCGATGGTGTCATCTCCTAAACCACCGGAGATGGTGTCGTGACCATCATTACCGGACAAGATGTCATCTCCTTCATCACCAGTGATCTTGTCATTTAAGTCACCACCGGAGATGTTATCGATACCCGTTGTCCCGACAATAGTCTGGTCAGGTGTGTAGACAGCTAATTGCGCAGTGTCTGACTGACCATCTGTGTCAGTTAAAATATACTCGACTAAAATCGGTTCTGCATTTGTAGAAAACGGTGCATCGATTTGGTCATACGTTATACCTAAGATACGAACATAGGTACTGCTATCTGCAGTAAATTCTATTTTACCGATCTGCATATAATCTGCTGAGGAGATCGTAAACGGATCTAAGGCTGAATTCTCTGTTCCTAATACCGTTGTCCCATCTAAACCATATATGGTGTAAGTTACTGTTTCCGAACTGCTTGCACTGGTCAGATCAAACTCTATGTTCTGCACACCATTAGGGTTTCCACCTTTAGCTGTAAAATCTATAATGACACTTTCACCTAGATCGATTCTGTCATTATTCGCACCACCTTCAACGGTTACACCATTACTTGAATATATGAGGTTGGCTGAAGCACCCGTATCGTTAAAACCGGTCAGTGTAATGTCACTAGAAGTGACATTAGCACCACTTGTTAATGTGACCGATTCTTCTGTTGTGCTTAATCCACTCTGATCAGGCGTATAGTTATAGTAACCATTGTTTCCGAAAATGAGTACAGAACCGTCACTCGCATCAGTTACGACCGCTTTAAAGATGTCGTTGCCATCAAGATCAGTGTCATGGATATACGTCCAACTTATGTCAGCGCCATCATCACCGCCCGCTGGAACAGGCGTCGTCAAGTCAAGGTCTATTGTGACACCTTTATAAGTAAACTCTGTGATAACTGCGTCATCAACGACCTTGTCTACACCTCCTCCTTGTGTTGCGAATGGTGTAAAGTCACCACCAAAACTCGGTCCGGCATCTGTCCCTATTGCTGAGATCACAT
>JAGHCL010000190.1 GCA_021160485.1 Candidatus Desulfofervidaceae bacterium | reverse complement strand
GAAGATAAAATAGAAAATTCTAGGTCAGAAATAAATAAGCTCAAAGAGATTAAGAATAATAAATTGGCTCTTGAGATACTTGAATTGATGGCAATAGGAACCTCTAAACGTTTAATATGTTTTAGGTTAGGCATAAATAATTATAAATTTAATGTTATCAAATTATTAAATTTAAAGAAAATTTAATAATATATTTCTTTTATTATGATATAATATAGAATATCAAAAGAGATATGAGATATGGGTTTTATAGGATTACCCCACTGCTTCGGCGATAATTAATTACTCTCGGTTTTCCATACTTTACCTATAAAGTTGATAAGGAGTCTATTATGACTAAGACTAAATTGAATGAAACTATTGTTGAACTATGTGCTACACATAAAGCATCTGCTGAATTAACTGCTGCTCTTGACGAATTAACTAAGCCTAAAGTTGGTGGAAGTTCTGATGTTAATGATTACACAGTATTTAATGGTGATGAAGTAGAATTTATTTTCTGTACATACCATAAGAAATGGGAACCAGTTTCTACTGAGATTGAAGATGAAGATGGTGAAGTTATTGAAGTATCTTTATTCAAAGCAAATGCTAAGTCTAAAAATGGTTATGAACGTGCTTGTAACGAGGCTCTTTCTCAATGGAGAGACCAAGCTAAGACATTCAAGGTAACTAACGATGCTGTTGTTACAGATTTACTTGAAGGTGAAATTGATAACATCGAAGCTAAAGCTCTTATTGCTGATGCTGAAACTGCTCGTGCTGTACATGTACCACGTGCTGATGGTCTTGGTGAAGACGACAAGCCAGAGGATTAATTCTTCCTACTCTCTTCGGAGGGTAGACTAGAGTTAACTCTTAATTCTATCAACTATGATGTAATAGTATAAAATGTATAAAATGAAACAAAAGGAAATAAAATGAGTTTTAGAAGTAAAAATGGTACTAGTCTAGTATCTGGACCTGAGAAGTTAATCTATAGTTATGTATCTGGCAAAGGCTCAGCAAAATATGGTAAAGACTTTAAGTCTGAAAACCCAGCTGATTTTGAGTTTAAAGCGTCTATGAGAATAGGCAAGAAAGATGCAGCCGAATTAGATAAGTTAATCATAGCATTTTGGAATGCTCACAAACCTGAGAAAGTAGCAGCACCTACTAGCACATTCTTAAAAGCTGAAATGATTGATGGAACTAAGAAAGATAAGTTTGGAAAACTTGAGAAAGTAGAGTCAGGTAGTTTTATTATTACAGCATCTACTAACACATGTTTTGGTAAAGGCGCAGATTTAAAAATGACGTCTATCAAACTACTTAATTCTAAAGGTGTAGAGATTCCTAAGTCTCACGAACTACAGACCGGAACTGTAGGGGTTGGAGAAGGTTCAGAAGGTTTTATCCACGGTAAGATGGCTATCACAGAGTACGAAGGTAAAGCATATGTTAAGTATTACTTAGCTGGTGTTCAATTTACTAAGTTCGTTCCTTATGAAGGTGATGGTATTGATGCGGTAGACGTTGAAGTCGAAGATGATGGTCTTGGCGGAGATGGACTAGATGTACAAGATGAATCACAGGGTGACGGTCCTGCGGTTTAAGATTTGGCCTTCGGGCCTATCTGTTTAGTAGTCAATGGACTATTAATAGATATAGTGTGAGCACACTTAAAAGCTAAGGAAATAATATGGAATATAAAATTGTCAGTTCCGTTACAGACTTACCTAAGTTTGATAGCGAATTACCAATATTGTCAGATATAGAAACAGGTGGATTATATATCAACTTGCGTATGTGCCAATTTCTACAACCACAAACTTCAGATACTATATACATAGTAGACATAGCCCAGACAGGGTTCAATGAAGTAACATATCAACAAGAATTACAACTACTTAAAGATTTTATAATGGGCCACCATACCGTTTGGTGGAATTCGGCTTATGACCTAGGAACTATGAATATTAGCCCAGGTAAAGTAGATGATTTATTTTATGCTGTTAAGACTGCATATCCTGAGTTCCAAGATTTTGGACTAAAGAAAGTAGTAAAGAAGCTAAGATATACTAAAGATTTATATGCTTCCACTGATGAAACACATGGAGCTAAAGGTTATCCTAAAGGTTCTTATATTAGTAGGTCTGGTTATAGATATGCTGCTATTGATGTATTAGCATTAAGCTTGATACTAATAGACCCAAAGGTTAGAAATGTTATAGAAAATAATATGGCTTATAAAGTCGATATACTATCTCTACAATATTCATTAGTCTATCAACAAAATGGTCTATTGCTTAATAGAGATAATTGGAAGAAAGAATTAGCAAAGGCAAAAGAGAATAGAGATAAATGGACTCTTGAAATACCTAGTGATTTAAATCCTAATTCTTGGATGCAGGTTAGAAAATACTTAGGCACAGATAAGAGTGATGCTGAGGCATTGATTGCTTATTCACTTAGTGGTAGACCATTAGCTAAACAAGCTGCTGCTATCATTAAAGTTAAAAAGCATAGAAAAGAGGTATCATATTTAGAGAGTATTAACTATGATAAGATGATTACTAAATTCAATCCTGCTGGTGCTATTAGTGGTAGATTTACTTCTGCTGGTGGTGATGTCGAAAATGGGTTTAATTCACAACAAATCCCTCGTCAATTTCAATATCTATTCAATTCTGCTACTAAAGATACAGTAGTAATTGATGCCGATTATTCAACACTCGAGTTACGTTTAGCTTGTACTATATTTGGTTCTGAACATATGAGAAAACAACTTAAAGATGGTAGAGATTTACATACAGATATGGTTCTAGCTACTAATCCTAATAAAGAGTTACACCCAGATGGAGTAATCAAATCATTAGGTACAGAGATAGATACAGGTAAATATGTAACATCGGAAGATAGAGTAAAAGCTAAGGCAGTAAACTTTGGGTTCTGTTTTGGAATGTCTGCTCCATCTTTCGTTAATTATGCTTATACTAGTTACGGGGTTGAATATACTCAAGAAGGTGCTGCTAAGGTAAGAAATGATTATTTCAAGCTATACCCAGAGTTTAAAATACTTCATAATCATATATGGAGTCACTATAAAGATAGAGAATTCACTGTTCAGACAGCATTAGGTAGAAGAATAAAACCAAGACTAGGTACAGATGGTATTAATATCCCTGTTCAAGGTTCAGGTGCTGAAACTACTAAATTAGCTGTTCACTATCTAGTTAAAGATAATCCAGATTATCCAATATTGAGCTGGATATACAATGTAGTCCACGATGCTATCTATATGAG
>JAGHCL010000205.1 GCA_021160485.1 Candidatus Desulfofervidaceae bacterium | reverse complement strand
CGGCATATTCATATCCGTGATCAATATATCCACCGCTACCCCGGAGTCAAGCACCTCAAGCGCCTTTTTGCCGTCTAAGGCGGTAGTGATCTGAAGCCCCATCTCCTTGGCCGCGCCTTGATAGAAAAAGAGCAGCGCCTTGGAGTCATCAGCGACCAGCAGATGGGTGTCGGAAAGATTAGCCGCACTCAACGACTGCAAACGTTTCAGGTCGGTTACGACCCGGGTTCCGCTCAGCTCTTTTAATGTCTGGCTGAAGAGTTCCGTGGCCTCCAGGTCGTTACTGTCGAGTAACCGCTCCATGAGGGTTTCGCCCTGTTCTTCATCCCCGTAGATCAGTTCCAAAAGATTATTTGACCGGGTATCGATCATGGTCTGGATGATCAGGTTAGCCTGGATCTCATTTTCATTGAGAGAGGTTAGCAGCGGTGCGTAGAGATATTCATCGAATTGTTGTTCAAGGCCGGTGATTACAGCCATAAGTAACAGGTCATCGGTCTGCTTGAGACCATCTATCAAGGTTACCAGACTGCGAGTGGCTGGAATTTTTCCCAGAGCTTCGTAGAGGGCAAATCTGAGATTAGGTTTAGGTTTATTCCGGCGATAGAGCAGACGACAGGCAAGACCAGCTCCTTTAATATCGCCAATCATACCGACAAGATTGGCCGCCAGGATGCGCTCATCTTCATTGTCATCAGCCAGGCAGGACTCCAGAGCCGGCAGGCACGGTGCGCCGATGGTCAATAATTGCTCATGACAGATAAGGCGCAGACCGGGATTAAGATGGTGGATCTGTTCAATCAGAAAAGCGATGGAGTCATCATCTTGAAAATTGCTAAATTGAGCCAGGGCCAAACCCGATCGCAGGGAGTCTCCGCCGGATTTGGCTTCGGATCTGACCATCTCCATCATCATGTCGCGGCCCGGAAGATGTTGCAGGTGGCCGATATACGCCATAATTGTACCACTGATAGTAAGATCATCATGGTCGAGATAGGGGAGGAGGATGTCGATAACTTCTGTTCCGGTCAACATCGTCAGAGAACTGATAATTATGGTTTGAATCTCGACATCATCGTGATTGTCAGCCAACATCTTTTTTAGGGGTAACAGTGCATCAACTATCCCGGAGACCCCGGCCATTTTTATCGAGAGTAACCGTACTCGTCGACTCTTGGCCGAAAGTCCACTCATAATCTCCTGTCGATGACCAGGTAATAAGATCAAGAGAGCATGATAGACCATCTTGTCCACCGCCGGATCCACCATGGGCCCTTCATAGATTCTTAGCAAATCCGGCAGAGCCGAAGTATCCGAAGTTTCCTGAATCGTGGTGAGCAGGCTGATCTGCTCGATCATATCTTTGTTTTTAAAATCAGTTAACATTAAAAGTCACTTTTTACGAAGCTATCAAAGTTTGGTTGTGTTTAATAATAAGATCAAGCGCCCATCACCCATGATTGAAGCTCCGCTGATCTCTTCTATATGAGCCAGGGTTGGGGGTAGGGGTTTGACTGCCATTTCCATGTTGCGGACAAAACGATCGACAATGAAACCGATGGTGGTGCTACCGATTTTAAGGATTACCAGAGAAATTTCTTGGGCCGGATTCAGACAATCTCGATCCCGGTATTTGTCATCTGGTTGGGCTAAGCGATTTTCCAAAAAGTCAACTTCGATGACCTGGCCCCGGTAATGAAAGATGAGACCATCTCCGGCTTTACGTAGTTCGCTTGGCAAAATTTTAATGGTTTCCAGGACATGCTCGAAAGGCAGACCGTAAGACTGACCGTTCGCTTCAATCAGCAGAATCACAATGATTCCCATAGTCATGGGGATGGTCATGCTAAGTTCCGTGCCCGTACCCTCATTCGAGCTCAGTTGGAGATGACCGTTCAGAGAATCAATCGTCGAGCGCACGACATCCATGCCCACTCCGCGACCGGAGATATTGGTGGCCTGATCCATAGTTGAAAGACCGGCATGAAAAATAAGGCCAAGAACTGCTGCTTCATCCATGCCGTCAACATCAATACCGGAGTTCATGGCCTTAGCTACCAGCTTCTCCTTATCGATCCCGGCCCCGTCATCACTGATCTGAATTATAAGGTTGCTGCCGAGCTGACTTGCTGATAGAGTTACCGTGCCTTTTTTCGCTTTGCCCGCTGCCTCGCGCACTGTCGGAGACTCTATTCCATGATCGCAGGCGTTACGGACCAAGTGAATTAAGGGTTCGGAGAGGGTGTCGGCCACCTTCTTGTCGACCTCGGTATCCTCGCCTTTAAGAATGAGCTGGATCTCTTTTTTCTGTTTACGGGCGACATCACGAACCACCCGGGTATATTTCTGAAAGATTCCCCTGATGGGGATCATCCGCATGGCCATGACACCATGGTGCATGTTTCCTACGAGCCGGGTAAAAAGATGCAGGTTTTCTTTTAGTGACTTGGCTTGCGCAGCAAGTTCCTGAGCACCATTTATATTTCCCAGGTTATTGATCAAATACTCATAGGAGTTACGAGCTACCAGAAGCTCACCCACGAGATTGGAGAACTCTTCAATTTTAAGTTCATCAACCCGCATGGTGTGGGTTTCTCTCTCAATAGCCCGGGGTTTCATGGTTTGGGCAACCTCCATCAGACCCTGTTTTTTTAGGGCTTGATGAACCTCGGCCGTTGCCACCTTGCCTTGATCAACCAGGATTTCACCAACGGGTTTCTGTTGGGCCAGGGCTTGAGAGAGATCCTGTTTGCTGACCTTGCCCTGCTCCATAAGGATTTTTCCCAACGGTTTTTGCTGTTCCAGGGCTTCGCTCAGATCCTGATTGCTGATCTTGCCGTCGGCTACCAGAATTTCGCCCACCGGTTTGGGGTCGCCGGTCAAACCGTCGATGAAGCTGACAATCTCACCAATGGCAGTAAGCAAAGAGGCTTCATCATCTTTAAGTAACTCCTGAGCTCGAAGGAGCAACCTTTTCAAGGTTGGCAGATCCACAAAACTACTGGCTCGTTCAAGACCGCTCAGGGAGCGGGTTATGATCTCTCGATCTTCCGGGGCCAGAGGCGGTTTGCTATGGCCCGCCAGAATATCTTTATGCTGCATAACCTGATCAAGAAAGACCTCACGCATATCTTCAGGCAGGTTAGCCAGCTCATCCCCGTTGGCAGGAGTGTCAGTTATAGTAATACCGTCCTCCCCAGCCATAGCTGCCAATTTCTCATAACCGGCCGGAAACTCATGTACAGTTTCGCCTTTGGAAAATTCGTTGATAAGATATTTCAGGCCGTCAATACCGGCCAGCAGGAGGTCAATAATCTCGGAATCAGGTATAAGCTCGTCTTGGCGCAGACGCACCAGCAAGCTCTCCAGAACGTGAGCGAAGCCGGTGGTTATTTCAAGTTGGAGATAATCGGCATCTCCCTTGATGGTGTGAGCCCCGCGAGAAAGCTCGTCCAGTGAATCCCGACAGCCACTCTTTTCGTAATTGATTACGGCCCGTTCCATAACCTCGATATGTTCTACGGCATCGCTTAAAAAGGCGGCAATATCCTCTTCATCAATTACCGGCAGCAGCATCCCGGTTTCGTTATCATCGGTTTTGATCTCGTTAGTTTCGGCCTCGTTGATGGCAGTTTCTGCAGGCGCGGGTTGGTTTGCGGGGCTGGTTGCGGGCTCGATTATTACGGTCTCTCCCTTACCCACCGCAGTCAGGGTTGTGGAAAGGCGTTCGAGACCAGACTGAAGTTCGGCCAGGGGCAGATTTTCAGGACTATCCAACTCTTTGAGCCGGGCCAGAGTTTTTTCAAGTTCACCTCCAACTGTAACGATGACAGCTAGATCTTTCATCCGGGCTCCAGCCACAATGACATGAATCTCGGTATAAAGATCATCCAGCAGATCCCGGTTTTTCAGATCTACCTTGAGCTCATCGAGAAACGTTTTGGCAGAGGCCAAAGCGTTATCAGCCTCACTCATGAACTCTATCGGGATAACCATCTCTGCATTATCCTCGTTTGGCGAACTGGAGGAAGAGTTGGTATCCGGGTTTTGCTGGTAGGCATCACAAAATTGAGCTACCAGTTCATCGTCGCCGACCGGTTCCTCGTCATTTGCAAAGGCGTTAAGCATCAGGCTGATGCGATCAATTCCGCTCAGAATCAGATCTGCGATATCAGGTTCGAGTTCAAGCTGATTTTTGCGCAGAGCATCAAGCAAGCCCTCAAGATGATGAGCAAAACTGGCGACCACATCTACCTCAAAGGTTCCGGCATTACCCTTGACGGTATGGATAGAACGAAAGATGGAGTGCATAACATCTTTGTCATCCGGGTTGGCCTCGGCCTGGAGGATGTCGGCGCCGGCTTTTTCCAGCAACTCTCGCGCCTCCTCTAAGAATTCTCTTTTAAAATCGTCCATATCAGCCAACCAGCATCTTTACATGTAAAACCAGGGTATTAGGTTTAACCGGTTTGACGATATAAAGATTGGCTCCGGCCTGGATAGCTTTTTCTTTGTTGGCGGCCTCAGCCTGGGTCGAGATCATGATGATTGGCGTCTCATTATCACTTTGTCGATATTTTTCGACAAAAACAATTCCATCCATATTGGGCATATTGATATCCGAGAGGATAAGATCATACTTATTACTCAAAGCTTTTTCCAGAGCTTCAACTCCGTCCATCGCCCCATCTGCCTTGAATCCGGCGGCTTTAAGTAGATTGGTATGAAAATTCCTGACAAAACGAGAATCATCGACTACGAGCACTTTTTTCATAATAAATAGCTCCGCTATTTGAGGAAATTACTCTTTGTAATAGACCATGTGATTGGCAGATTTTTTTATCTTGAAAGCCGGATTGATCCTGGAGGGTGATTCGCTGGATCCCAGAAAGATAAAACCACCATTGTTTAGAGCCAGGTAATAGTGATCGACCACTTTTTTTCGAGAAATAGTGTCAAAATAGATCAGGACATTGCGGCAAAAGATGAAGTCGAAATCACGACAGGGCCGAAGCTGTTTCCGATCACTGAGGTTGATGTGTTTAAATGTCACCATCTCTTTGATCTCATCCGTGATTTTAAAGATTCCGGCTTTTTGGGTGAAATAGCGTGTCAGATAATCTGGGGGTACATCTTTGACACTACGCCGCATATAGACCCCTTGTCGGGCTTTTTCGAGAATATTCAGATCAATGTCTGAAGCTATGATCTCGACATTCCACCGTTGAAGGTTCTCCACCATCTCCTTGAGGATGATCGCTATAGTGTAGGGCTCCTCACCACTTGAACAACCAGCTGACCAGATACGCAGGGTCTGGTCTCCAGTACTTTTTTTTCGTTCGACAATCTGGTCCAGGCTAAATTCGGCAAATGAGAGCAGTTGGTTAAAGTCGCGGAAGAAATAGGTCTCATTTACAGTCAGTGAGTTGAGAAACTCCTGGAGTTCATAGCCCTGGTGATCGCGAAACTTTAGGTGGCGCAGATACTCCTCAGTATTGGCCAGATCCAAAGCCGCAATCCTTTTTTCAAGCCGCTTGGCCAGATAATAGATTTTTTTTTGTTCAAAACGAATGCCGGCCTTTTGATAGATAAGGTCAGCAAGTCGTTCAAATTCATCAACGTCAAGTTCAAATCGCATATTCCTAAAACTCCACCTGTTGAAGTAGTTCTTCACAAAGTTCTTTTAAGTCTTCATCCTTACAATCTTCCATGATTTTCAGGATATCATCCTTGGCTCTGGCTGCTGCCAGGAGACGGACACCCGGCAGGGCCATGGCGGGATCGTCATTAGTGGTCAGGAGTTGGCCTAATTCATTTAAGAGGGCAAAGCTTAGTTTATTTCCGGCTCCCGACTGGCCTAAGAGCAAACTCTCTACAGCTTGATAACGGGCTTCGTTCCCGGCTTCCGGATTACGGATAATATCAATGAGGAGATTAAAAATCGTCTCTTCGGCCAGGAGGTCGGGAAAACGTTTCAAGGCATCAGTCAACATACAACTTACCTCCTCACCATAAAGATCAAGATCGGTAATTGAGGTTGCGAGTCGGACAATAGCTGCTCGTTCTCCGGCTTTGGCGATAAGCTCAGTCAGCGGAGCCAAATAGATGGGATCAATTTCAGCACTGCCGCCCTCCGGGATCAGGATTGTGAGAATCGTTGTAATGGCATCGGCATCGGCAACCATTGTCATGGTTTCGAGGATGGCCGCCCGCAACATCGGTTCACTGCTCTCTTTAAAGAGGGTAACCATATCGGCAACGCCCTCGCTATCGGCCATACGGCCCAGATATTCGACTGCGGTTATCTGGACATTGGGCGATTCATCAAAAAGCCCGGCTCGTATCACCAACAGGGTTTCATCCGAGCCGATCAAATACATCGCATCAAGAACCAGTTTGCGCACCTCCCGGTCACTGTGATCCAGTTTGGAGGTGAGAAACGCCACTGCATCTTCACCTCCGTCACCAAATATCATCACCGCCCCATTGCGTAAAAAGGCATCCGTTGACATGAAAAGATCAAAGATCTGATCATGCACTTGAATGATATCAAGTCGTTGCAGACCCGAAATAATGGCATTTTTTACCGCCACAGACTCCTCTTTGACTAATTGATAAACCAGCGGAACTGCCGCATCAGCCAGACCCAGATCAGCCAGATCTTCGGCTGCATAGAGTCGGGTAGCCTCATCCGGGCTTTGAAAATCTTTAATTAACTTTTCCATAAAACCTCCTGTTTTCTAAGAGGCCGTCAGAGAATAGAAATTTTTTCTCAGATCGAGGCATTTTTTTCAAATAAGCACAGACATACACTTAGTATTTCGAGCATTATTTGAAAAAAATAACGAAGAGCTGGGGAAAAAGAGCATTCTCTGACGGCCTCTTAGCCTACTGCTCCAATAATCTCATCAGCAATATCCCAACTTGGTACCACAATGTCAGCTCCGCCGCGCTCGATAGCCTCTTTGGGCATACCGAAAACGATGGCGGTTTCATCGGATTCGGCGATCGTGTGGCCGCCAAGCTCTCTGATTCGAACCATGGCATCGGCACCATCATCGCCCATGCCGGTCATCAAAACGCCAACAGTATCACTGCCAAAGATCTCCATAACCGAGTCCATCATTACCTCTACTGATGGGACAAAGAGATGTTTGGGACGTACCGGGGTTCGGATGACTAATTTGTTGCCCGGTCTCTGAAACAGAGTCAGATGGCGACCGCCTGCGGCCAGATAGATGGTGCCGGGTTTCAGCTCCATTCCGGTCTGGGCATGAACACAGTTTATAGGGCAGGCTTGATTCAGGCGCTCGGCAAAAGAGGCGGTAAAGGCGGCTGGCATGTGTTGAACCATGATAATAGCGGCATTTAGATCGGCCGGAATAAAAGGCAATACGTCAAAAATAGTTTTTGGTCCACCGGTGGAGATGCCAATAACTACAGCTTTATAACCTAAGCCCCTGGTTTTGGCTGCGGCCGGTTTTCGTGGCGGCCGGGGACGGCGTCCCGGACGCCGTTCAGGATCCGTACGGTGGGGGCGTAACTTAGTCAGGGTGCCCTTGGTGGTAGCTGCCTTGAGTTTGGCAATAAGCTCTCTGGCGACCTCTTCCATGTTGACCGAAACGGTACCTCCGGGTTTGGCGATATAGTCAAAAGCTCCCAGAGCCATGGATTCAAACGTAGCCTCTGCTCCCTCCTCGGTCAGAGAGGAGACCATAAGTACCGGAGCAATTTTTTCGTCGACAATGATTTGCATGGCACTGATGCCATCCAGACCCGGCATATTGATATCCATGGTAATGACATCGGGCCGCAGCTCGCGGGCTTTGGCCACTGCGTCATTACCATCTCGAGCCGCAGCTACAACCTTGAAACTGCGATCTGACTCAATTATTTTCTTTAAACTCCGCCGCATCAGGGCGGAATCATCACAAATTAGTACCTTTTTCATTTAGGTGTCTCTTGACGTATAATATGTTACTATGAAGTTATAGCAAATAGTGTGAATATCGCTTCGCTTCCCACAACCGGGGACAGAGCTCAGCTCGGCTACGGGCTAAAGCCCTGCCTGGAGGTCTGTCCCCACACCGTGATAGTTTGAGGAAGGAGTTCATGAATAGTTGCTATTTATCTATTTTCATTTTCTTGACATTTTTTTTGGGAGCCCGGGGTTTGGTCTTTTTCTTCTCCATCGTTGCTATCTCCTTTTTATCCTCGGCACTAAGTATCTCATTAATATCAAGGAGGAGAACCATGCGTTTGCCATGATCGAGTTGACAAACCCCTTCTATAAAACGGTTTTCACTGTCACCAGTGACAATGCCCGGAGCTGGAGCAATATCTTCCTTGGGCAGGCGTAAAACCTCATTAACCTTGTCGACCCGCAGTCCGGTGCGACGGCCTTCAATCTCAACGATGATAATTCGGGTAGCGTCATCCTGATCGCGAGATTCGAGACCAAACAAAGTACGGATATTAAGTACCGGGATAACATTGCCACGCAGATTGGTGACCCCGTCGATAAAAGCCGGAGATCTTGGTACATGCGTGATCTCTTCTAAACGATTGATCTCTTGCACCTGCATGATACGTACGCCATACTCCTCATTGGCAACAATAAAAGTGACCAATTGTTCTTCATCCATATCTTTTTGGGCCAGGCTGATCTCATTTTCAGTTTCGGCATCAGCGGTTTTTTTACCAGCTTCACTTATTTTACCGAGTTCTTCGCTCTCATCTTGGCCGATCAAAGTCGATTCATCCATGATCATAATCAAACGTTTGCCGTTGTCGAGTTTAGCGACCCCCTTCAACTCTTTTTGGGCTGATGAGGCGGCCCATGGGGTCTTGTCGATAATGGATTTTGGGATTCGCAAGACCTCGTTTACCGAGTCAACAATGAATCCAATATGGATATCGCCCGCTTCTACTACCAGAATACGTTGAAACTCATTGATATTTTTAGCCAATTTATTTTTTATTTCAATAAATCCCGAGTGGAGAATCTCCTCCAGTGGGGCAATATGCTCTTCGAAAAAGAGCAGAGCTTCATCCTGAGAATGGCTGTTTATTTTCAGGGCCTCGGCCCCAAATTCGTGAAAATTAATGTGGGGAGTTCTGATATTATTAATCAAATCACCGACATCTCCTGAGCGGTCTTTGAGCAACCATTGACCTAATGCACATTTAGTCGGATCCAGGTCTCCGTTAAACGTGGCGTTGCTCTGCAAAGATTTTTTGAGATCCTTGAGCCATTGTTCATGAATAACCATTATCGCATTGATCTCGTCATGGAACTGTTCTATCAGGGAGGTGTTGCCCAACATGGTCCGCAGATCGAGAATCGGCAGGAGTTGGTTGCGAATGGTGAGTAGCCCTTGAACATAGTTTGCGGCATTGGGTACTTCGGTAATCTCCTCCACCCGAAGGATCTCCCGCACCCGGTTTATATCGAAAGCGTACTCCTCGTCTGCGACCTTAAAGGATATAAGTTGTTCTTCATCGATATTTTTTTCAACCGCATTTATTGCAGTTTTTCCAGCCTGTAGAGCCGTTTTCTTCTGATCTGACTTAGCCTCTTTCGTTTGAACCTGCACAACTTCATCAAGATCCAGGATGAGAATGAGGCGAGCCCCATCGTTCATTTTAACAACGCCGGTGAGAAATTCTCGATCTACGCCCTTGCAAACCGCCGGCGGTTCTTCCATCTGCTCCTTTTTGCTATGCAGTACCTCGCGGACATCATCGACAATCAGGCCGGTGGCTATGGTGCCGGTTTCAATTACTAACAGTCTGGTGCTGTCATCAGCCTCTTTATGTTCCAGACCAAAACGCTGTCGGCTATTTATGGCGGGCAGCACTGAACCGCGCAAATTACAGATCCCGGCGACATAGTCCGGACTCTGGGGGATCGGGGTAATATCCGGTACCCGGACAATCTCCCGCACAGTATTGATATCTACGCCGAACTCCTCATCAGCCAGGGCAAAAACCACGAGTTGGCCTTCAGCTGAATCGAGAGATTGGGCGGTTTCTACATTTTTAGACATAATTAACTCCGTTTTAATCATTCCTTACATATTCTGCATCTCGTCGGCTTGACTGGCAATCTCTTCGATGGCTTCGGCGATATTCTCCATACCTTTATTGCCTTGAGTTGCAGCCGTGGAAGCCTCACCTGTAGCCTTAGTCGCAAAGCTCGCCGCCTCAGCAATCTCCGTCAATGCTTTATTGGCCTGAGTCACAGCTTTCATGGATTGCTTGGCGGTGCCATTGATATTATCAATGCCTTTTTGAATGACATCGGTCTCTTTTTCAATACGATCCAGATTGGAAGAGGCTTCTTTGGCATTTTCCACATCTTGAAGCGAAGTCTTGCCCGCCAGATCAATATCTGTAGCTACGGTGGTGATCTGATCTCGCATCTGACGTACCATGTCTTTGATCTTGTCGGCATTAGTAGATGAATCATCAGCCAGAGTGCGAATGTCAGCGGCGACTACAGAAAAGCCCCGGCCAAATTCACCGGCCCGCGCCGCCTCAATGGAACCGTTAACCGCCAACATATTAGTTTGCAACGTAACGTTAACGATTTGATCGACAATTTTGTCAATGCGATTGGTGCGATCTTGGAGATTCTGGATGTTTCGGGCTGATTCAAGGGAAACATTGGCGGCTTTAGAGATGTTGGTGATCAGGTTATCAACATTAATCTTGTTGCTAGCCAATATTTTTTTCAAGGTTTCAATTTTTTTAATGGAATCACTGGATTCTACCTCAATGCTTTTAGCTCCCTCTGCGATGCCTGAACCCATCTCTACGCTTTTGTCAGAAAGTTTTGCCTGCCTCTCAGACGCCTTGGCGATCTGTTCGATAGCGGCCATAACCTGACCTGCCGAAGTTGTCGATTCTTCGATATTGGCGGAGAGCTCTTCGGCGGCAGCGGCCACCTCTTCCGCCGATTTCTGGGTGTCGGTGGCATTCTTCAGGGAATCAGAGAGTTCTGCGAGCTCTTCAGCGGCAGTTTGCATCTCGGAAAACGCCTTGTTCTGTTCATCTAAAGCCTTATTGGACTCCTCACAAGCGCT
>JAGHCL010000008.1 GCA_021160485.1 Candidatus Desulfofervidaceae bacterium | reverse complement strand
TGCTGGGGATGGTTCTGAGTCGACGGGAGTGGCGAGTGTTGCGTTATGCCTTGTTAGTGATATTTGTGGCACTGCACGTGGTGCTGCTCTGGCGATTCGTCAACTTTCGCTGGGCGGGATAAGGGAGTGGGGAGCGGAGGGAGGATTGTGCAGGATGAGTGATTGATAGTGAAAGGCAAGTGGTGATGAAGAAGCAGCGTTTAATCGGAGATGGCGGGCAAGCAAGGCGCGCCTTCACCCTGATCGAGCTGCTGACGGTGATCGCGATCATCGGGGTGCTGGCGGCGATGTTGTTGCCGGCGTTGTCGACGGCCAAGAAGCGCGCCCGGACGGCCTGGTGCGCGTCGAACCTGCGGCAGTTCGGGCTGGCGCTCCAGCTCTACGCGCAGGATTACCACGACGCCCTGCCGCCCAACGCGGACGGGCGGGGCGAGGCGCTGGGGGCCAAATGGGTCGAGGGCTGGCTGGGGTTGCCGGGGCCGGATTGCACCAACACGGTGTATCTGAAGCGCAGCCTGCTGGCGCCGTATCTGGGCGGGGAAGTATCGGTCTGGCAATGCCCGGCGGCCCGGGGGCCGGTGACCGTGGGCCATAGCCGTCTGCCGCGGGTGCGGACCTTGTCACTGAACTGTTTTCTGGGCAGTCCGGTGGAGAGTCCGGCGGCGACGACGTATCGGCGGCTGGGGGAGATCACCCGGCCTGGGCCCTCTGAGATGATCACGTTCGTGGACGAACGGCCGGAGACGATCAACGACGGGAGCTTCGGGATGCAGTGGGCGTTCGATCCGGCCCGGCCGGAGGGGTGGACGTTGCGGGACAAGCCGACGGCGCGGCATGGGAACGGGGCGAACCTGGCGTTCGCGGACGGGCACGTCGAGCGGCACGCGTGGCGGGATGAACGGACGCTAAACCCGCCGCGCGACGACACGGCGATGCCGGGAAACCGGGACATTCTGTGGATGCAGGACCACGCGACGTGGCGAGGAGGAGAAGCTGGGAGATAGAAGCTGGGAGTGGAAAGAGGGAGGATGGAAGATGGAGGGGCGAGCGCCGCGAGCCCGAAGCAGCCCGGCCCCAGAGTGAACGGGCAAAAAAAAGTCACCGGGGCGCGGAGACGCGGAGGGGGAAAATGGTGAAGGGGTGACGCCCGCGCTGAAAGCGCGGAAATCCGAAATCCGAAAATCAGTTTGGGCGTTGCGGAGCTTCGCCCTCCGGGGTGGAATTCCTTCGGATCTTCGACCGCTTCGGTTTTTCGGATTTTCCCCCTGCTTCTTCAGCGGCGGCGGGGAAGGTGCGCGGTAGTCCGGCGGGAAACGAGCAAAGGAACAAGAGACCACGGCAGCCCGGAGACACGGGGGGCGGCGGTGAAGGCCAGCGCGTTTTTCGGGCGGAAATTCTTTTTGAAAAATCCGGCGGAAAGGCTTGACAGGTTTTGGGAATCCTGTTAGAATTTTCGGTCATGACCCTGTAAACGGCAATCAGTCGCGGCAAAGTGGGAGAGTGAGGGAAGAAGGAGTGACTGGCGCTTTTCAGTGCCTTTGCGGGGCGGGGATACGGTGTACCGCGCAGAGCAACCAAGTAGCGCTGGCGATACAAGGAAAGGCAGAGGACGGTATCCTCTGCTTCCGGTTGGTGTGGAGAAGTAAAGCAAGGAGAGAGGAGCGTGCGGCAATGGAGTGTTCCTGTGCAGAAAGGGAGGTTTTATTGACATGGCCGTGACAATGATTTCAACCCGACAAACATCCCGACCGTTGATGGAGAAATCGCATGTGCTTGCGGGGGTATTGCTGATTGGTTTTGGAATATCACACATTTTATTTTTTCTAACTCGTGATATCGGACATGATTTACCCAATACCGTTTTCCCCTTCCTGTCTAACCGAGCAGTAATTCTGATGGCGGCAATAATCGAGGTGACGTGGGGAGTGATTTGCATTCAGAAACGACGCGAAATCCTGACAGGGATACTGATTTTGAGTTTTATCGGCATATTGTTGTGGTATCGCTGGGCTCTGGTCTACACAGGCGGAAAGCAATGTGACTGTCTGGGATTCGTGGGGCGATTGCTTCATGTCAGCCATGTTCAAGAAAAGATAATTTCCTTGGGTGCCTTGGGACTCCTTGCGTTTTTGTCTTTTCCAAGCTGCGTTACCCTTTTTGGGGCGCGCACACACCGCCGAAAGGCAAGCGTCATGAGAATAAGCATCATGCTTGCTGCGTTGAATGCATGCATGGTGGGAAAAGGAGCAACGGTTTGCGTTTGGGGCGATGTAAGCCTGGAGGAGTTTAACCCTTTAACGGGAAGAGTTTACCCAAAACAATGCTGGTACAGCACCTTCGAAGCACGCTGGAAGGGACGCGTCTGGCGGACGGCGGTGACCAACAAGGCCAACCGCGGATGGTGGGTCCGGCAAGCATACGATGGAACCAACAGCTATACACTTTGGCGTGATGGGCGGATTTCAACCAACACTCCGCATGCCATAGTAACCTCCACTCCCTACCCCATTCCGGCGGGCAGCGGATTGCTGGGAGATCCATTGGTTCCCATTACTTACGGGTGGTCGCCCGCCACCGTGATCAGCAATCGCGCTGGCCGGATAAATATGCCGGTGCCGTGGACCGTGGTGCGACGCAATCCCGAAGCTTGGGGTTACCGGTGGGATATCGGGAAATGGGTAAACCACCGATTTTTGGAAAGCTTTACGGTTACGCGAGATTCATCGTTGGATTTGCGGGACAAAAAAGAATTATTTCGCTTTGAAATTGACTATCCCGATACTTTGTCCGACTACACCAGATATCTCAAGATTTTGGAATTAAGAAGAACGACTCCTGATGGATGGGTTCGCGCCCGGTATCAAGTCACGGGGTGGCTGGAGACTAATTCGTTAACCATTCCGTTTTCCTCCCGCCTCGAAGTTTTTTCGACCGCTCCCAAGGCCAAGTGGCCTTGCCGGGTTTTCAAACTTCAAGCAGTCGGCGTTAAGATCTTGGATCAAGATTTGACTTTTCCACCTGATATTGACACGGAATTGACCGTAGCTGATTACCGTTATAAACGATGGAATCGAAAACGGATTTTTAAATATGCGCAATATGTTCTTCATCAAGGAGATGAGTGGCCTGGCGCTCGCGACCCCGAATTGTTGGCGGCGGCGGACAACTGGCTGAAAAACGGTCGTGAATATATTCGATTTGCCGATGATCGTAAGCGCTGGTTTGCATGGGGAGCGTTGGGGGTCTTGTTGGCTCCCGCGTTGCTTGTGCTGATTCAAAAAAAACGACAAAACCGAAAGGAAGAAAGATGAGAAAAACACTGATATCACTCCTTGTTATCGCTGCCGCGGTCAGCGTAATGGCGGCCTGTCCCGGAGATGGCTCCGAAAATGATTGTGCCATCGCCGCGAACGGTTCATGCCTCAATCCTGAGTCAAAGTGTTTTGACCGCCCTGGAGAAGACTGCGTTTGTCGTGATTCCGTAGCCTATGTCCAATGTCAATGTGTAAACCGAATTTAGAACCGCTTGGGATTACCCCGCCTTTTGAATGAGGGGCCAGCAGCAAGGCGTGGGGACGTTGGCGGGCGCCCTTTTTCTCATTAAAGGTGGAGTGTTGCTGGCGCTTTTGGCGGCGGTGAGTCGGTGGGGAGTCGTCGAGCCGCCATCGCCTCGTGCCGTCATGCACTGGCCGTCTGATGGCGCTTATACTCTGGAAAGCCATTTTGCGACGTGGGACGGAGCGCATTATCTGTTGCTCAGTGAGCGGGGCTATGCCAAGGGCATGGCCTCCTGCGCTTTTTACCCGCTGTATCCCTTGCTGATCCGGGCCGCGGCGCCGTTGTTTGGCGGCCACCATCTGATCGCCGGGTTGGCGCTCTCGAACTTGTTTTCCTTGGCGGCTTGGGTGCTGTTTTATTGGTTGGCCCGCCGCCGCTGGGGGAAGCGGGTGGCGTTTTGGGCGTTGGTCTTTCTGATCGCCTTTCCCGGTTCGCTGTTCTTTCAGTTCGTGTACACGGAAAGCCTGTTTCTTTTTCTGCTGATGGGGCTGTGGTGGGCGTTGGAGGAGCGACGTTACGGCTGGGCGGCGCTCTGCGCGGGGTTGCTGCCACTGTGTCGCGGGGTGGGGGCGTTCGTGGCGCTGCCGCTGGCGTGGCACGCCGTCAGGGTCACGCCCGCGGAGTACTGGAAGCGGGCGGGGGCCTGGATGCGAGGGATTCTTGATCGCTGGCCGCCACCGCCCTGTGCCGGGATCAAGGCGTCCGTGTGTTCGGAAAACATTCCGTTGCGGAAGCGGTTCCCCCCATTCGGGCGTACTGGACTTCGTGGCTGCTGCCGCTGCTGCCGGTGGTGGGGTTTGGAGTGTATATGGCCTTGATGTGGCATTGGACGGGCAATCCGTTCGAGGGATTCGTGGCACAAAAGCGTTGGGCGGCGCACTCGATTCACAATTTGTGGGACGTGCCGAAGTTCGTGATCGGTTTCTTCAGCCCAACGCAGTGGCATGCGTTTCGGGGCTCGTTCCTGGACCGATCAGTGTTTGTGCTGTTGCTCTATGCGCTGCCGGTGTTGTGGCGAGTGGACAAGGAGTTGCTGGTTTGGGCCTATGTATTGGGCATCTTGCCGGCCATGAGCGGGACGTTCACTTCCTACATCCGCTTTGCTTCGTGCGCCTTTCC
>JAGHCL010000202.1 GCA_021160485.1 Candidatus Desulfofervidaceae bacterium | reverse complement strand
GCCCATAATAGTCCTAAAATATATGCAATTTCATCATTAACAATATTTTCAAAAAGTTTAAAATTTATTCTATTTTTCATAATAATATTTGTTTTCTTTTCCCAAAACATATTTTTAAAAAAAAGCCACAAATTTGTGGCTTTTCGAAATCAATCCACAATCATATAAGGATTACAAGTTAAGTATACATCTCCAAGGTTGGATTGTAAGTTGGATGTTTGTTAAAGCATCATCTTCGTAACTGTTTTCACCAAAATCAACGCTAACAATTTGACATTGTTCCAAAAACCATTTTTCAACTTCAATTCCTGTTGGGTCTAATGCTTTAAGTAAAATATTTTTCTTATAACCAGCAGCATAACCCATACGACCAGTTAATGATTCAGCATGTAAACGAACCCATTCCATAAGTTGTTGTGAGGTTGACGGTCCTATCGGGTCAAGGAATGTTATTTGCATTTCATCCCATGTATATCTACCAGCAACATAATTCTGTTCGTTCATAAACTGAATAGGTACTGAATTAATTTTCATTGAAGGTCTTTTAAATTTTTGGATTTTCCATACTTCAATTCCCAATTCATCTGCAAATTCTGCGAAAAATCGGTTTACACGTTTCGGTTCGTATTCAAAAGGAATACCTCTTATCATTTCGTTTGCCATATTCTTATCTGTTTTTTTATTATTTAATTAATGTTATTTTTTTATAAATACTAAAAACAAAAAAAAAGAGGTTATTCATAACCTCTTTTATGTTAAACTATCAAACAAATTTAAATTAATCAACAATGCATTCTTCCGGTTCTTAAATATTGACGATATTCTGATTTACTTAAACTTTCTACAGTTCTTTTAGGAATATCCTCTTCTATTTTCTCTTCAGAAGCCATTTCAGGGGCTTCAGGAGATTCAATCGGTGCTTCTGGTGTAACCACTTCACTTTCTGATTCAGGTGTTTCAGATGCAATTAAATCCGTTTCTGGTGATGTTTCTTCAAATTCTTTATCAAGATTTTTTTGAGCTTCATCAAATTCTGATTCTAATTCTTTTTTTATTTCTTCTTCAGCGTCAATATTATGAGTTTTTTCAACCGCTTCTTTTACTTCTTTTGGCATGTTTACTTTAACTCTATCTTGATTTAATACAGTTTTACCTTTTCTTCGTCCCATTTTTATTATATTTAAATAATGTTATTTTTTATAAATACTAAAACAAAAAAAAAGGGGTTATTCATAACCCCTTTTATGTTAGACTACTCAACAAATTTAAATCAATCTACAACACAACACAATTAATAAATTACGCACCAACATCGGCAAATGATGCACCTGAAGGTGTAATTGTAAACGTAATACCAATAAATTCGAGTGAACGTGTTGGTTTTAAGAAAATTTCACCATAAAGTTCATTTCTATCACGTGTTTCGGTTGTATTATTAGAATCATCCATTTTAATTCTAAATTCATATAAACCTCTTTCACGTTTAATGCTATCAAGTATTGGTGTTACTTTTTGTAAGAATTGGTCAATTGTTGCTTGGTCATTTTGGTCAAATACAAGTCTGATTGAAATATTAGCAATAAGAACTTTAATTTGAAGTAACAATCTACGAACATTAATTCTATCTAAAGCAGATTCTTTTACTTGCAATGTTTTTTGTCCGAAGATTGCAGTACCAGCATCAGCAAAATCAGCCATAGGATTAATTCTTCCTTTATATAAAATATCACGTGCTTCTTGTGATAATTTATATTTAGATTTTCTTGCATCTGTTACACCACGACTTAATCCTGCTGGAGCAAACCATGGAAATTTATTATTATCTGTATATGCAATTGCTTTTACAACTTCACCTGTTGGTGGAATGAAAACATTTACATTATTTTGTGTGTCTCTAATTTGAATCCATGGGAAATAAGTACAAGCATAATTTGTATCTATTTCAGAATCTTCAAGTAATGAAACAACATCTTTTGAAGCAAGAACATCAGATTTTGTTTCTCCAATTACTTGGGGAATTTCAATATTTGGAGCATCAATTACATATAATGAATCAGTTCTTTGTGTTTCAATCATTTCAATTGTGTCACGAACTAATTGAGTGTTATCACTCCAATTAAGACCCGGAGTTGCAAAAACATTAATAGTTACTTCTTCTGGATTAGCAAATGTATTAATTGCAGTTTCCCATGCTTGGAAATCATTTTTAGCAACAGTATTTGGTTCAACACCATCATAAATTCCATTAAGACGATATAAATCACCAGTTGTTCTTTCATCTCTATTTACGTCCCAACCATCAAAACCTCCAGCAGGAATTAATGTAAATTTTCTTGCATTTTTTTCATAATATGGATTTGCTGGGTCAAGAACATCATATTCTGTTCTGAATTTTCCTTCACCAACTTCAAATTCAAAACCATTATATGTTCCAGTAGCACCAGAATCCATATGGAAACCTTTACTATTTACAAAACCACCTTTTCCATAGAAATTAAAGAAGTTTTGATTAATTCCGGTTCCTTGTAAACTTTCAGCATCATAACCATGTTCAGAAACACCAAGATATACTTTTCTATATCTTTCATCATCATCATATTTAGTTTTATAGAAGATTTTTGGTGTTATTGCAGCAACAGTATCAGTAGTTGCTGATATACTATAATCTTTAAAAGGATAACCTTCAAAACCTGCTGGGAATAATAATGCTGCTGATTCAACAGTTAAATTATCAGCCATTTCAACCATGATGTATTTACTTTTCAAATCATATTCTCCATCAGTAGTACCAATTCTTTGACCAATATAACTATTTAATCCTTTTATTAATGAACATCTTGCAAATGTTTCTAAAACTTTAACATTATCGTCAGTATCATTAAAATCACGAACAATCACATCAAATTCTAATGCAATTGGGTCAATATTAATAATACTAATTTTAATTTCCTGATTAGCAGCATCACCATCAGAAATACTAACAAATTTAAATAATCTGTCAACAGTATTACCTTTTAATTGTGATACAACCCAAGGTGTTTCAGGGGTTTTAAATTGTGTTTTATAATCGCTGAAGAAATCACTTGTAGCATTAATCAATCTTGAATTAACACCATAACCATAAGGTGCTGTACCAGTAATACCAAATGGTGCTAATGCATCAGGATAAGCATCACCATCAGCATCTAATTTTTTTATTAAATCAGGATAAATAGATTCAACCCAAATTTTTGTTGTTTTATCTTTAGGTTCATGTCCAACAACACTTGATAAGAAACTGCTTGAATTTGGGTCAATAGTTACAGTATATTGTGCTGTACTTGCAGTATTTGAAGCAACTAACATAAACTCACCAAATAAATCACCAACACCATCATTTGTTGTATTTGCTGAAACTACAAGATTAGTTGTTTCAAAATCTGTTGTTGTTGGAGCATTAACATGGTCTTTTGTGTTACCTCTACTTCTAATAACAGCAAGAACCATACCTTCATAATTAGTATATTCTGTTCCGGTAAATACTGTTGTTGTTCCACTTACTGTACCAGTTCCATCAGAGTTTACAACAGTAGCTGTGAAAGCAGTTGATACACCACTAAACGATGCACCACTACCTATTTTATGAAATCCACTAAATGTAACACCTGTATCGCCAGTTTGATTAAGAGCAACACCTAAAAATGTATTATCTGTGAAATTTGCAGTAAATGCAGATGTTGAACCAGATGTAATGGTTGATGGGTCAATTCCGGCATTTAATGTAAGTGCCCATGCTTTTCCAGCATCATAACCAGAAAGACCTAATATTCTTGTTACCCAAAGTTGATTACTTTCATCTAAGTAAGCATTTGCTACATAAGGTAATTGATATTTTAAATTTCCATTAGAGAATCTTTCTATACTTTGAGCACCAAATCTTTCAGCAAATTGTGTTTTGTCTTGAATGAAAACTGGTTCAAAAGCCGGTCCTTTCAATGTTTCACCAACAAGACCTAATGTTGTTACGCCAACGTTACGTGTTACAAATGTTAAATCACGTTCTTTAAATTTTACCCCCGGAGAGGTGAATACAAATTCTGCCATTTTTCTTTATTATTTTAAATGTATGTTAATTATTTTTC
>JAGHCL010000091.1 GCA_021160485.1 Candidatus Desulfofervidaceae bacterium | reverse complement strand
TTATTAATATAGTATAAGGTCGGTCATGCACGCAGGGCAATTTCACGTGTGTACAGGACGTGTGCCCGTGCGGATAATCAGGCTGGTTCTTGATATGCCTGCGTGCGGCATCGGCTGGCGCTCACCGTCTTTCCCTGTACGTGTGGGGGCTGGCTGACAGGCATGAAGGGGAGTGGTGTACCTATGAACACAGAAGAAGAGACTGCACGATTGAAAGAGGCTATTGAAGGGTCGAGATGGGATCGGGCAAAGCAACTGTTTGCCGGCCTGCGTCCTGCCGATCAGGTGGACGCGTTGCGTTCGATTGGCAATGAAGATGCTGGTCGGCTGCTTGCGCACATGAGCGCGAGTGAGATTGCAAGTGTCTTCGACCGCGTGCGGGATGACGACGCAAGCAAATTGGCCGGGAGTCTCGACCCTGTGGCGCTTTCGCATATGCTTGATGAGGCTGACCCTCGGGCGGCTGCCCACCTGTTGCGTGAACTGCCGCTGGAACGTAGCAGTGATGTCCTCTCGCGCATGGAGGAGAGAGAGACCGTCGAAGCGTTACTGCGACAGAGAGCACATACTGCCGGCGCGCATATGACGCCGGAGTTTGTTTCACTCGCGCCGACGATGACCGTTGATGAGGCCATCGCGACCGTCAGGCAACGCAGGCCTCCCAGGGATACCGTTGATATGCTCTACGTTGTCGATGAGCGGCAACGACCACTGGGGCAGGTAAGCCTGCGAGCCTTGCTCCTCGCTGAGCCGGCCGTGAAAATCAAGGACATAATGAGTCGTAATGTCACGTGCGTCCGTTTTGACGACGATGAGAGGGAGTGCGCACGTCTACTGAGCCACTACCACCTGTCGATGCTGCCTGTAGTCGACGGTGAAGGCCGGCTTGTCGGCGTGATCCCTCCGACCGAATCTCTGGAAGTGGCTGACGGGCAGGCTACGGCTGATATGTACCACATGATCGGCCTGAGCAGTGCTGAGCGGGTGTTTGCACCGTTTAGTGATTCTGTGCGCAGGCGGCTCCCGTGGCTCTCGATCAACCTTGGTACTGCAGTACTTGCGGGACTCGTTGTGAGCCTGTTCGAGTCCACAATCGCGGCCGCCGTTGCGCTAGCTGCGTTCTTGCCGGTGATTGCAGGCCAGGGCGCAAACGCAGGCAGCCAGACACTCACGATTATCGTGCGGAGTCTCGCTCTTGGTGAGGTAACACTGCAGAACGTGAGACGGGCTATACTGAAGGAGTCGTTGCTTGCAGTTGCCAACGGTGCGGTCATCGGACTGCTTGCAGGGATTGTTGCCTGCGTGTGGATGGGTGACGTGTGGTTCGGCGTGGTACTCGCTGTATCGATGTTCCTGACGATGATTGTGGCCGGGGTGAGTGGGGCATTGTCTCCGGTCGTGCTGAAAGCGTTGGGGATCGACCCGGCCCTCGCATCTACGGTTGTTGTCACGACCATCACCGATGTGGCTGGCTTCTTCTTTCTATTGGGAGTTGCCACGCTCATGCTGGGCTATATCACGTAGTAGAAAAGGCGGAAAGCTGCCTGGGCGCAAGGGTCAGGCAGGGCGACTGTAATCACTGTGGCCCGTTTGGCTGGTGATGGTGCAGACATTGCCATGATATGCTAGAATTGTTCACAAGAGATTTGAGATTTGTTGGAGGTTGGGGATGAACATCAACAGGCTGACGGAGAAAGCTCGCGATGCTCTTATTGAGGCCCAGAGCCTTGCTGAGCAACGGGGGCATACACAACTTGAACCGGTGCACTTGTTATATGCTCTTGTGAAGCAGGAAGGCGGTGTGGTGCCGCAGATACTGCGACGACTTGGCACCTCGCCAGACGTTGTGCTGGCACAACTCGAGCAGCAACTTGATTCCCTTGCGAAGGCCTATGGTCCGACGCAGGTATACCTGTCTCGGATGTCGAACCGCGTGTTCGATAACGCGGAGAGGGAAGCTGGGGCGTTCAAGGATGAATACATCAGTACGGAGCACCTCCTTATTGCCCTGACGGACAAGTCAGCTGGGCAGGCTGCATCGGTCTTGCAGGAGTGTGGGATCACCCGTGACAGGATCCTCGAGGCACTGTCCTCTATCAGGGGAGGGCAGCGGGTGACTGACCAGAACCCGGAGGAGAAGTACGAAGCCCTTGAAAAGTACGGGCGTGATATCACCGAGATGGCGCGCAGGGGCAAGCTGGACCCGGTCATTGGTCGTGACGAGGAGATCCGCAGAGTCGTGCAGGTACTCTCGCGACGTACCAAGAACAACCCGGTACTCATTGGAGATCCTGGGACGGGCAAGACGGCTATCGTCGAGGGGCTTGCGCAGCGCGTTGTTCGTGGTGACGTGCCTGAAGGGCTGAAGAACAAGCGCATCATTGCTCTGGACATGGGTGCCCTGGTCGCCGGCGCGAAGTACCGCGGTGAGTTTGAGGAGCGACTGAAGGCGGTGCTGAAAGAGGTGCAGCAATCCGAAGGCAGCACTATCCTCTTCATAGATGAGTTGCACACTGTGGTTGGTGCAGGGGCCGCTGAGGGTGCGATGGATGCGTCCAACATGCTCAAGCCGATGCTTGCACGGGGCGAACTTCACTGTATCGGCGCGACTACCCTCAATGAGTACCGTAAGTACATTGAGAAGGATGCTGCTCTTGAGCGTCGCTTCCAGCCGATAATGGTCGAAGAGCCTTCGGTCGAGGACACCATTTCGATTCTGCGTGGTTTGCGCGAGCGCTATGAAGTGCACCATGGCGTGCGCATAAAGGATTCTGCGCTTGTTGCGGCTGCTGTGCTATCGAACCGCTATATCACCGATAGGTTCCTGCCGGACAAGGCTATCGATCTTGTAGACGAGGCCGCCTCGAAACTGCGCACGGAGATTGATAGCGTGCCGGCTGAGCTCGACGAGGTGCAGAGGCGGCTTACGCAGCTTGAAGTAGAACGTGAGGCGCTCAACAAGGAAAAAGATCAGGCCTCGCGCGACCGGCTGTCTGTCATGGAGAAGGAACTGGCCAACCTGCGCGAGCGAGCGAATGAGTTGCGTGCCAGGTGGCAGCACGAAAAGGAGGAGATACAGTCGCTCCGGCGTCTCAAGGAACACCACGAAGAAGTCCGCCATGAGATTGAACGTGCGGAGCGCATGGGCGACCTTGAGCGCGCGGCCCAGCTGAAGTACGGCACCCTGGTGGAACTCGAGAAGGAGTTGAAACAGCGTGAAGAGCAAATCTCGGCTGCGAAGGACCAGCAACTCCTCAAGGAAGAAGTTGATGAAACTGACATAGCAGAGGTTGTCGCGCGCGGGCG
>JAGHCL010000056.1 GCA_021160485.1 Candidatus Desulfofervidaceae bacterium | reverse complement strand
ATATAACGAGGGAGAGAACCACCGTATGTTTCTGGTGTATCATAAGGTATTAACCCATCAAAACCAGTTATGATTTCGTCTGGAGAATATATTTTATCTACTCTGCCGGGCCAATATATATCGACAAACATTTTAAAATAATCATCTCCATATATATTCCTATCAAATGGTTCTGTTCCTGTATTTTTCAGTCTGAACCAATTCCACAGATGTGCTTCACCGAGGTCATATTCCGTTTCCGTTGATACTTCCCAAGAAGTCACAAGGTCCCAATTACAGCTAACCCCAAAATTAGCCTTACTTAAAAATTTAGCTTCCGGAAGTCCCCAGTGTAGCTCAGCCTCATATCCAATTTTCTGTTCGGTTTCCGCCTCAAGAGAACCAGAACCTTCAATGCCTCGCGCAGCTGTAATAACTTCTGAGAAAGGAAGGTGGAGTGAATTTTTAAAATTCTCTGCAACTGGAACAGGATATGCTGGTATAAGCGGATGACATCCATTCCTAATGACATAGGGTAATGGGTCATCGAGAGGATATGGACAATCATCGCAATTCTTGTATTGCCAACTCATCCATTCCTGCCTATCTGAATACTGGTCCCAGTCGGAACTTCTGCAATACGGGTCGAGTATGCCGTAGCCGAGTTCAGGAATATAATATAGTTCCGCACCATTCGGGATAGAATCGTCATCCCAGTCCTGAAAGCCAGCAACCCAATCGAGACGAGGCGGAATAAATTCATGTTGAACCTTATCGTGGTCATCGAGAGCACCAGATGTCGGGTCAGAATGTTTCAACAGAGGACAACTGCACCAGAGATATTCCGAATAATCGTCGAGACCATCCTTATCCGTGTCGAAACCATCGATGTGCATTACTGTGTCATATTGCCACTCCGTGCCGATGAAAACTATTCCGTATTCATCCCATAGCGAATCGTTGATATAATCTCGAGGATATAATCCATCTATTTCCTCATCGAGAATATATGCCATTCGCAATCTTGTGTCCTCTTCCCAGTAGTGTTTTCCGTAATTATTGTAATTTTCACCGCCGAAAAGCCGTCCTGATTGTTCGAGACCATCGGGGATGCCGTCGTTATCGCTGTCGAGAGAACCATACATCATCGTATCCCACTCCTCTGTCCTGCGGAAAAGATGAAATTTTCCTCTATTTTCCTCGAAATTTATCATCGCCTGCTCACCGTAAAGATTAAATTCGCAAAAATCCTCGAACATTCTTTTCACTTTTTGCGCTTCGTCCAGTTTTCCTTCGGCAATGAGCCTTTGAAATTTAAACTGTAATGGACAACCGTGCCGTTTGGTAATCGGGCGAATTGTCGTCGAGGGATTTGCATCGTCGGCGTATCTTTTAGGTGGCGGAGCGATTTCCTCCTTCGGCATAGGATGTCTATGCAGCGGTGGAAACATTCCCTGTTCCAAATACATCTCATAGTCGTTATATGCTTTGCCCTCGGTGTGAGCATCTGTCGGGTCGGAGTTCATAAGGATTTCGAGATAATCTGGAAGTCCATCGCCATCGGTATCATCGGTGTTCGGGTCGAGACCGAGAATTTCCTTTGCTCGTTTGCTCAATCTATTGTCGTGAAACAAGCGTAACTTCGAGCAGGTAAATTTCTTGTCGATTTTGCAAACTCGCTCGAACCGATTGATTTTATAACTCTATGCTTCCCTCGATGGAACAGGTGCACCGCCGGAAAAAACAGCATCGCCGAACCAAACACTTCTGTCGATATCGAAATCGACACCAGAAATATTATCCAATTCGACACTTTCATCGCAAAGTGGCGAAGCATATATAATGGATTTCCATATATCATCGGTAAGTTCTTTTTCATCGCAAGCAATAGATAACTGTTCGTTCCTATTGTATCCCACATAGAGATTTTCATTCCTTGTGAAATCTGCTGGTTTTATGAAAAGACCTTCGGCAGAATTAGCCCATATAACATTGTCCCTGTGGATAAAAAGTTCGCCATCGGATGAAATGGAAAAATGACTTCTCAAAATAATAGCGCTCTCATCTGGACGATACCAGTTATGTAGTTCATCGCCAGTAATGACAGATATAACAGAGGCATCGAAAACTTTTTTCACGACCACTCGCGTATGAGCGACAAGTTCGATATCGTCGCCATCGACATATACGAGATTCAGCGATACGATATCGCCATCATCGAGAACGAAATTCAGATTTGGAGCAGCATCGATCGTGCTGAAATAGTGAATCTCATCGCCATCGCTTTTCAAATCTCCAGATGAATATCCATATTCAGGGAAATCGCTCCATAAGTCCATAGGAAAATCGCTTGAAAAAAAGATTTGTTCATTCCACAATGGAATAAGTTTATTTCCATCGGGTCTCAACGGAATTATCTTATTCTCGAACAGATAATTTTTGTCGGGAGACCAAAGTGCATAGAGAATAAATATTTCTCCATCGCCGTTAATAGCATCGTCGAACGAGATTACTTTTGCCTCGTCGAAATTTTTAGATGTCAGAATATCATTCGTCATTCCATTGGGAAACGGAGTGCCGAAATCAAATTGGGCAAATGCACCGCCGATAAAACAAAGCATTACAATCGCCATAAACTTATAAGTTTTCATAATAATACCACCTATTTTAAGTTTACTTCACTTATCTTTGTAAATTTGATTTCGCTTTCTCCGAAAGGCTTTTCATCGTATTGAGTGGAAATTAGATTGTTGCCTTCGAGTTTGAATTTTAGAACTTTTTTCTTCTCGATACCAGCATTATCTTTTTCGATAGTCAATGTTACTATCAAAGTTTTGCCTTTCATTTCCCAGACACCATTTTCGATATAGTCACTTTTCGGTTTGCCGATATAAATGTTTGTTCGCATCGCGTTTCCATTGGCAAACAAATGAATAATCGCTATTCGTCCCATTCCAGATGCTGATGGCAGTTTCGCAGCGTAAGTTCCAATAGGCGAAATTATATTTCCCTGTGCGGTTTCATTAGACTCGGCAAATGCGAACATAAACGATGCGAAAATAATTGCAATGAAAGTATATTTAACCACAATATCAATGTGTTTCATCATAATTCCCCTCGATTGTATTGTAAAATGGCTAATTTCCCCGTGCCCGATAAATTTGTTCGCTTCAATTACATTCTGTTTCTTTCGGTGTTTGAGTTCTTCGCTCATTTATTGCACTCCTGTGGTATGTTTTATAGTTCACAAATACCATTTATGCCCTCGTTATTCTATCTGGTATCATCACAAATTTCCTTTCTTATGAACATAACATCTACCCACCACTCAGGGTCATCGTGGTCGTAAGCCATATCGAGGTCAATTTTCCATTGTCCCGACTCCTTTTCAGCGAGAACCTTTATTAATGGCTCATGTCTATCGGTTTCGTTTATATCGCCGTGGACATCGAATCCAACTACCACCGCAGACCATTCAGATGTGGAGTATCCTGTATACATGCTACCATTATGTGTCATATGATATCGATTGATGACTATTGGCATAACATATGTTGTGGGGTTCAGCAGAATGCGAAATTCCTTATCTTTCTTCAGATATGTAACGCCATCAAGGAATATATCACTCTCACTGTTTGACTGCAGATATAAGGGTCCATCGACATCAATTTCATTGCCGTCGATGAGCATATTTTGCCCACCGCTGGTTATTTTTACCGCTGCATATGTTCCATCGTTTTCGCGACCTGAAATGCGGAATGTATTTCCCTCAGCATCATGTGTCCCAATAGTAACACTTCCACCGCGGGCATTGAGAGCAAGAGTTTTAAGTGCTCCTTCGCCAACGGATTGGATATAAGAGATATCATTTGAGCTGTCAGCGCCCATATAAAGTGTATAATTGCCGTCCCATATTTCAAATGGATTATTATCGTGTTCATTCCACGAATAATCTCCTGAGGCATTTATTTGCAATTTAGCGCCAGGATTGTCAGCATCAATTCCAAGATTGCCGTTTTCCCCTGTTAATGTCGGTCCATCGGCGCCGAGTTTTAATATACCTTTTGTGCTGTCGTCAATACCATACAGAGCTACTGTGTTCTGGATATCTATGTCCGTGAAATAGGCATCATCTCCAACTTCAAGCAAGTGGTATCCTGCTGGTTTTCCACCATCCTGAATCTGGACTCTTCCATCAAACGAACCTGCATATCCTTCATCGGAATGCCCATAAACACCATAACTGCCTGTTCCTGTGGCACTTCCATAAACACCATATTTTGTTCCAGTTCCATAAACTCCATAGGCATTTGTTCCAGTCCCATATCCATAGAGTCCGTAAGTGTTCCCGCGTCCATATACTCCGTATCCTTCTCCGCCAGGACCGGGATTGTCGCCATCGCCATATATTCCATAGACTCTGTCTCCGCCACCAGCGACACCTTTAACTCCGTAGAACTCGCTTCCCGAAACGACACCGCCATTTGTGCCAGCATAGGAATAAATTCCGTATCCGTCGGATGCAGCGACACCGCGTTTGTCGATTCTCAAACCGTTCCACGCACCTGTGGCTGTTCCCGATGTATCTATTAAGGTCATAGAATAAACCGAATCCATATCGTAGATTCTGAACGGCACAGTATTCGCTGTCAATGGTTGGATATATCCCTCGTGGTCCTCCCAGACATTTACAATATCGCCGACATTCATACCTGGACCCCAATTTGTGCCATCCCACTGCATAACATCGCCGACATCAGGAACAGAATCGTTGACATCGGCGAGTTCATTGACATTATGCTCCGAAAGGATTTGCTGCGCACTAACAGGTTGCCAGGAATAGCGAAGTAAGGTATCTGTGCCGACGAACAGTGTTTCCTTGAATGTCCATCGCATAAGTTTCTTCTCTGCAACACCATTGGTATCGACATCGGAAAGTTCGAAAACGCTATTGTCTGCGAGACTATCCTGATTGACGGGAATCACGACATCCCAATTCACAGAATGTTCGGTTATACGAAGAGTATTGAAATTCGTATCGCTGCTATCGACAGGTTGCCAGGCGACAGAGTCGATAAGTTCGTTAGACATATCCATATCGTTATCGAGGTGAGGTTTCCAGGTGCTATCCTCGTAGTCCCATCCGAGAACGAAATGAGGTCCGAGAGAATCCGTGTTCACATCGTGCAGGTCGCCGAGATTCAACGGATAGATTGCGAGCGTATCCCAATTCACCGACAGCGGATTACCAGCCGTGCCATCGCCAAATATAGATGTATCGGTTATAGCGATTTGAGTCCCCCAGTTATCGCCGAGTCCGCCAGAATCGAGTGTCATCGGTCGCCATTCGTTCGCAGATGCAACCCAGGTCAGCAACTGACCATCAACAACACCAACATCGTTCACATTGTGAAGTTCACCGAGGTCGATTTGGCGCGATATATGCG
>JAGHCL010000032.1 GCA_021160485.1 Candidatus Desulfofervidaceae bacterium | reverse complement strand
GAGTTTGTGCAATACCTTGATTCCGTTGAGCCATTTACAGCTGATGAATTGGAGGCTTTTGCGGCGGAAAGTGGATTTCGCGGAATTTCTTTGGTCAGACAAGGCGGCCATACTGTTTCAGTACCTGACGGTTGGCTTGCCGGGGTTCCTCCTTGGGATCAAATTCCAGTCAATAAACTGCAATATTCCGCTGAAAGTCATTTGGTATTTTTCCGGGCTCCCGGCTCCGGTTCGGTGAGAGAGATCGTTTTGGGTATCGATGCCAAAGATCTGGAAGATTTTCGCCAAAACGCTGGTCTGCCGAAAGTATTATCAGAAGTTGAGAAATTGGGTGGCGTTCTCTATATTCATCCTGAAAAGCCGTCAAATTTCTCATCCATTGGTAACTATGAAAATGCTACTGATGGAGCGTCGGACACGGCCGAGGTGATTTTCAAAAATACCGACCAGGGAATGGCGGCTGAAGTGCAGATGACCTTTGGCCGGACACATCTGATCGTTGGTTTGGATGCTGAACCATTACGGTTAAATAAACGTCGATTATGGCGCGATTTCTTTATTTTCAGCAGCATCTTAGCTTGCCTTGGCGGCCTGCTGTCCTATTTGCTTTACCGGCAGCAATCATCTTATGTCAATGAAAGACAGGAATACAACCGCCGGCTGGCGCTGCAAAGGGAAGACGTCGCTTTGGGTCGTTCCGCGGCGGCCATTGCCCATGAAATCAGGAACCCGCTGAATGCTATGGCTATTGCCCTGCAGCGGCTGGCTTTGGAAGCCGATGAATTGTCAGCTGATCACCGCCAGCTCATTGATGTACTCCTTGATTCCATCAAACGGACTGATTCGATTATTGACGGACTGCTTCATTATGCCGGTTTGTCTCAGTCCATCAGCCGGGAACCGGTAGCATTTTCTTTGTTGGTAAAGGACGTGGCGGTCTTGTATCAAAGTCACTTTGTCGAGGCTGATATTTCACTCTCTACTGAATTGGAAACGGGGATTATGGTGTCGGGAGATAAAAATCTCCTGGCCCAGGTTTTAGAGAATGGATTGAGAAATGCTTCTGAGGCCCAACCAGAAGGTGGACGCATTACGATTAGTCTCAAAAATGTGGGCGGCAATGCTTTGCTTGTCATTACTAATCCCGGTGATATGCCGTCACTTCGGGAAATGGACAATATTTTTTCTCCCTATGTGACCTTGAAAACCAGGGGAACCGGTTTGGGACTGGCCATTACTAAGAAAATTATCAAGGCTCATGGGGGAACGGTTCAGGCGGTACTTACTCCCGAACATCTTTTTAAGCTTACCATTGTTTTGCCATGTATCGACTGATAACATTTTGGAATTACAGGGCTGGAAATGAAAATTTTGCTGGTTGATGATGAGAAAGTTCAGCGTGATCTGTTGCAAGGGTTTCTGGCAAATCAGGGATATGACGTTGTGACCTCTGCCGATGGCCCACGAGCGCTGGAAATTTTTGCGGTAACGCCGGTTTCCCTGGTTCTTCTGGATCATAAAATGCCGGGAATGACGGGTGACGAAGTCCTGGCCCGGATGAAAGAGCTGAATCCTGAGATAAGGGCGTTGATGATTACTGCCTATGGAGATGTGGATACGGCCGTAAAGGTGATGAAACTGGGCGCTGATGATTTTCTTTCCAAGCCGGTCAACCTGGAAACTTTACTGGCCAAAATTCGTAAAATAGAGCAGGACATTCAGGTGGTTCATGATGTCAAAGAAGCTGAGAAGTCAGTTGAAGAGAGCCCATTACCGATCAGCATTGTTGCCAATAGCCCACTGATGAAAGAGACCATATCGCTGGCCAGAAGGGTGGCTTTGACACCCTGGTCAGTATTGATCAAAGGGGAGACCGGGACCGGAAAAGAATTGATGGCACGGCTGATTCATTTATTAAGTCCCAGGCGTGATGGACCTTTTGTGGAAGTAAATTGTGCCGCTATCCCGGAAAATTTATTGTTTCAGCACGCTAGTCCAAAACTATGGACTTTAGTCCAAGACTTTTAGTTGCTACTCATGTATAATTTTTCAGTTGCAAACAACCGGAGTAGCAGATGTCAAAAGATTATCGATATGGGAGCCATACAGTCACCAGGTTGACTGTTCACCTTGTTTGGGTAACAAAATATCGATACAAGGTTTTGACAGGTGACATTAAAAAACGTTGTCGAGAATTACTGATCCAAATTAGTGATATGGAGGATGTTCAGATATTGAGTGGAGTTGTGAGTAGCGACCACGTACACATGCATATTGAGTATCCTCCATCATTGTCAATAAGTAATTTTGTGAAACGTCTAAAAGGCAGAAGTTCTCGACTTTTGCAAAAAGAATATACAGAATTACATAAGCGCTATTGGGGAAAACATTTGTGGGCAATCGGTTATGGCGCATGGAGTACCGGCAATATCACTGAACAGGTGGTAGAAGAATATTTGAAATGCCATAAATCATCCGCGAATGATCAGGGAAATTTCAAATTGGGTTAGGGACTTTCAGTCCCTACGGAAACCTATGCACTTTCAGTGCATAGTGGTTTAGTTTCTCTGAAAATGGAATCCTTATTTGATCTGCTTGTGAAGCTATTCTCGGTAAAATCAATTTCTGGAAGAT
>JAGHCL010000132.1 GCA_021160485.1 Candidatus Desulfofervidaceae bacterium | reverse complement strand
GATGCCAATAGTATTGAAGAACAGATTGAAGCAGTTAGAAGATTGATACTGGGTTTGATCAGATATCTGAGACGAAGGGATGCAAAGGAGTAGCAAATGCTTATTCAGTACAACTTACTCATCACTGATCACTTGTTACTGATCACGCATCACACATTACTCATTACCGGCAACTGTGGAGGAATTGACTCATGACTCTTGACTCTCGACTCCCGACTCCCGACTTCTGGACTCGTCGCCGTGTCGTTGTCACTGGCGGTGCGGGTTTCCTCGGCTCCCGTGTTGTCGCGAAACTGCAAGAACGTGGCTGTAATGAGATATTCGTCCCCCGCAGTAAGGATTACGATCTTCGCGAAAAGGGAGCTATCGTCCAATTGTACGAGGATTCGCATCCAGATATTGTGATTCACCTTGCTGCAGTGGTGGGCGGTATAGGGGCTAACCAAAAGTATCCTGGTAAGTTCTTCTACGACAACGCCATCATGGGGATTCAGCTCATTGAGCAGGCGCGACAACTTGGTATAGAAAAATTTGTCTGTGTGGGAACAATCTGCGCTTACCCCAAATTTACTCCGGTGCCGTTCAAAGAGGATGATTTGTGGAAGGGGTATCCCGAGGAGACAAATGCTCCTTACGGTTTGGCGAAGAAAATGCTCTTGGTACAGCTTCAAGCTTACCGTCAGCAGTACGGGTTCAACGGGATTTACCTACTCCCCGTCAACCTATATGGACCGGGCGATAACTTCGATCCAGAGTTCTCACACGTTATCCCCGCGATCATCAAGAAGTTTGTCGATGCCAAGCGTCGTGGAGATAAGAAAGTTGTTGCCTGGGGCACAGGTGAGGCCACACGCGAGTTCTTATACGTCGATGACGCTGCGGAGGGGATCGTCCTGGCAACAGAGCGTTACAACAAGCCAGCCCCAGTGAACTTGGGCGCAGGGCAAGAGATCAAAGTCAAGGATTTGGTCCATCTGATTAAGGATCTAGTGAGCTTCCAAGGAAACGTGGAGTGGGACAGTTCTAAGCCAGATGGACAGCCACGGCGTATGTTAGACACTGTGAGAGCCAAACGAGAATTTGGGTTTGAAGCTAAAATAAGTTTTGGGGAAGGATTAAGAAATACTATTAAATGGTATCAAGAATACATCAAAAAGTGAGGTTTTGTTCATTTCCACCAATGCTAAAACACGGCCAGAACTTTCTCTTTATGCATGCAATTAAGTTCCTGAGAAACATAAGAAACAGTAATGTATCATCAGCCGAGAAGTTCTGAAGTGAAGAGGTGCGAACATGAGACAAATAAGGTCCCGCTTCTTGTTGCTAAAGATTAGCCTCCAGAGGCAAGCTAGGAGCGTGATTTGAGCTGTGAGCGCGCGCTACATTATTAGGCTTGATGACATATGTCCGACTATGAACTACACGTCTTTCTGCTACGTTCGTGACTTACTTGTCTCGCATAATGTTCAACCTATCTTAGCAGTAGTTCCAGATAACCGCGACAGAGCATTGATGGTCGATCGTTATAGGGACGGTGTTTGGGAGGAACTCCGACAGCTTCAGAGCGAAGGCTGGCACATAGGACAGCATGGTCTACACCATCTCCTCCTGCAGAACGACGCCGGGCTTCTGAAGCTTAGCGAGGTGAGTGAGTTTGCTGGCTTGAGCTACGAGCGTCAACGACTTATGATTTCCGAAGGGCAGGCGTTGCTGCAATCTCATGGCCTGTCGTCGAAGACATGGATTGCACCTGCGCATTCTTTCGACGAGAATACCTGCAAAGCGTTGAGAGATTTAGGGTTTACTAACATAAGCGATGGTATCTCCTTGTTCCCCTTTATGCGGTTTGGGCTGACGTGGATACCACAGCAGCTGTGGTCCTTTAGAAAGCTTCCCATTGGACTTGCCACTATCTGTGTTCACCTTAATCACCTGGGGCTTCAGCACTTGCAGACGATGCAAAAGTTTATCCAGGCGAACAAGATCATCTCTTTCCGGGAAGGGCTTGAAATGGCTCAAACATTACGTCTGGGTGCTGCAGCTCAAGCTGGACGGGCAGCTGGCGATTTGGCGTTCAAATGCGTATTCTATACTCGTATGAGACAACATAGAAAGGCAAAAGGCCGTTCCGCATGATAACGATCAATCGGCGAAAACTCATTTGGAGCATAAAGGAGATCTGGTTTAGCGAGACCTTTCGCACAGACGCTTCTACTGATATCTTGATCCTTAGGCAATGCCTGGAGGACCATAGCGTCAGCCCCGACATCGTGAAGTCCGAGTTTACAACGACCATCATTGATCTCCGTAAAAAAGAGGAGGAACTCTGGCACAACCTGGAGGCTAAGTCCTGCAGATATGAGATAAGGAGGGGAGAGAAATTTGGATTTCAAGTAGAGATCAACCAGCATTATGATGAGTTCTACGAACTCCTGAAGCAGCAAATGGAAATCAAAGGCTATGCGAAGCCAGTATCGAGAGGAAGATATCAAGAGCTTCTAGAACATGGGGACTTATGGACTGCAAGCCTCCAAGGAGATGTAATCTGCGGACATTTCCACTTGGTCGATGGCATTTACAGAACCCGTTACTTATGGGGAGCTTCTAGGCGGTTTTCGGAAGGCTATAGGAGCAGTGTGGGCGCTGCGAATCGCTGGCTCCATTGGCAGGAAATCAAGCACTATAAAAGGAGAGGAGTAGCGTTGTACGACTTAGGAGGAGTTGATTTGAACCGGGCATCTCCTGCGTACGGGGTGGCTCGATTCAAGCTGAGTTTCAACGGTGAGCTGACTACAGAATACCACTACTTGGTAGTCAACAATCCTTATCTTAGGCTAGCCCAACGCCTTCATGTCTGGCAGCCTTAGCTACTTACATAACCTTTGTCGAGAGGAACGGACGGAATGGTAAAAATTTCGGTTGTCACTCCTGTACTTAACGCAGCGACGTACATTCTCAAGCATCTTCAGAGCGTGCATTCGCAGGTAGGTGATTTTGAGGTAGAGCATATCATGATTGATGGGGGGTCTACCGATGGCACAGCAGCGATTATTGAGTCTTATAAGAAGGCAGAGGGAGTAAATATACGGTTCTTGTCAGGGCGAGATCGAAACATGTATGATGCTATTAATAAAGGGTTGAAGAGCGCAACGGGGGATATATGGGCATGCCTTAACAGTGATGATTTTTATCTAGATGGCGCGTTAGATTTCGTGGCGGACTATTTCCGGAATAATCCCGGCTGCAAAGTTCTTGTAGGGTTATGCAGGGTTATCGATGAAGAAGGCAGAAAGTTGCGCACGAATTACTTGCCCGCTATTTCGACAACAGGGCTAGTGAAGATGAGAACGAGTTCAATATTGCCACAACCTTCCACGTTCCTTAGCCAGGAAGTACTTCACTCAATAGGCTTCTTCGATACGAAATACAACTATGCCGCCGACTATGAATATGCACTACGCCTCGCCTCTCGATATCAAATCTGCCAAGTAAACAGGGAGCTAACAGCATTCAGGCGTCATGAGGGAGCTCTCTCTAGTCGGGTTAACGTCATGGGAGAATCAGCTGAGATCGCAGCACTTTACGCATCCAAATTGAAGGTTTCGGAGTCCTTCGGGTGGTTTTTCTGGGGCCTTTACTACGTTTTTCAACTGTATCCCAGAAACTGGGTGTCTATTGCCAGCGATTTATATAGGAGAACAATCCGTGCGGCTTACAATGACAAGAAACGGTAAGAAACATGTTTATGCGCTGCTCATCGCGTCGTGTTTTACGCTGTTGGATTTCAGCCTTTCCTCACATTATAACATCACAGCGTTTGAACTGGTTATCCTTATCGGTCTGTTCGTCTTGCTTTTAAGGCGGAATCCTCTTACGATCGGCTTCCCTCGGCAGATTGGTGGTGTACTTTTTCTGCTAGCCTTGCTTGTGCTTATCATATGTTTACAGGTTGAATTCCGTCTTGACTTCAGTGGTCTCCGAATTGCTCTCAAATACGGAGAGATCCTTACGATGAGCCTCCTGTTTATACTAACGATTCGCACTTGGGAAAGATGGGAAACCTTGTTCCTCGCGTTTTTTCTGTACATGCCTCTTCTAGGACTTCTGAAGTTTGCGTATAATACATTGATGTGGTTACAAGGCTCACTTACAGCTACGGCTCTCAAGCTGTCCTTGCCACCCCTCGTGAGAGTGTTTGTTGTGTTTAGTTGTTTCTCCGAAGGTTTTTTCGTTATGCTTACTGGTGCAGGCGCTATTGCCGCTATGGCGATGTTCATCTCTTCCAGAAGTACGCTTCTGGGACTTTTCATCGGATTTGTAGGTGTCGGCGCACAGAAGCTGCGGACTCCTCTGTGGCATCGTCGTCGTTTTCTATACCTGTCAGTAGCGATGGCTGCGGGTCTGCTAGTTGTGTACACGTCAGCAGGAAGACTACTTTCTCTTGCGGACTTGACGCGACCTACGGCGAGCAATGTTGAGAGAGCACGGCTGGTGCAGTTTTCCTTGGACAAGATTTCGGAGGTCCCCTTTGTAGGAATAGGTCCTGGCGCTTTCTATCGAGAGTGGAGTGCGAGTTCGTATGTTTATGACCAGTCACACGTGAATCTGGTTGTACACAATGCGTATCTTCAGGTCTGGAGCCAGGAGGGGTTGTTCTTCTTTCTTATCTTCGCAGCTGTGCTAGCAATGATTCTCATGCTGGCGAACAACATAGTGCGGAAAACCAGGGACTTGCAACCACATAGATACATGGAGGCACTGTCTTGGATTGTTCTCCTTCAAGTGGTGGGGTTAGTATTCACTCCACTGTCGGGCGATGCTCGTTTCAATCTGGCTATTCTATTTGGATTTGTACTGAGCGCGTACACCATCGTTTCTCGGGGGAGCGCATGACTCAGAGTAGCTTAGCTCCTGCGAAGAGACGGGTGGCTTTTCTTGTGAACTCTATGGTGGGAGGAGGGGCAGAAAGAGTAGTCCAACTGCTCCTGGAGCAGTTTGTGGATGATGGAAGTCTAGAAATTGTGCTGGTGCTTTTAGAGGACCATGTGGTGTATCCTCTCCCTGAGACAGTGAAAGTTGTGCGGTTTGCCTCTCATCTTAATTCTTCGCTACAGAAATTCATGCACTTGTTTATGGGGGCGAAACGCCTCAAAGAACTTGCAGTGGAGCACAATCTCTCCATTACGCTCAGTTTCCTTGAAAGAAGCAATTTTGTGAATGTGCTCGCTAAGCTTTTTGGGTCACCGTCGCGTGTGTTCATTTCCGAGCACACAAACCCAGAACGCAGTTATCACGTGGGTGGACTTCGGAATGCGGTTACCAAATTCCTTTTGAGGGTGTTGTATGCTCGCGCCAGTACGGTAGTTGCTGTATCCAGCGGGGTCAAGAGTGCATTAGCTACAAGATTCGGCATTGAAGAGGATAGGATCCAGGTCATTCACGATCCATGCGATATCAGTCGAATTGAGCGCTTGTCTCGCGAACCTGTTGAGCACTCGTGGTTCAAAGAAGAGACGCCAATTATCCTCACAGCTGGTAGGTTGACACGAGCTAAGGGCCAAGAACGACTCATCCGCGCTTTTGCCAAGACTAGAAGGGAAATGGTTTGTCGTTTGGTTATCTTAGGGGATGGTGAACGCAGAAGAACATTGGAACAGCTGGTTGCCGCCCTTGGCTTAAACGAAGACGTGGCTTTCTTGGGGTGGCAGGAAAACCCTTACAAGTACATGAAGAAGGCGCGGATCTTCGCTCTATCTTCTCTTTGGGAAGGGTTTGGCATTGTGCTGGTGGAGGCAATGGCGTGCAGGGTGCCTGTGGTAAGCTTTGATTGTGAGAGTGGGCCGAGAGAGATCCTGGAAAATGGAGCCGATGGCTTGCTCGTGCCGGTTGGCGATGAGGAGGCTCTTTCTTCCGCCATGCTCCGCTTGCTTCGTGATGTTGGACTACGAGACCGACTCGCACAGAAAGGCTGGGAGAGAGCCAAGGACTTCTCTGTAGAACGCATTGCTCAGCGTTACCGAGCGCTTCTGCTATCGTGAGATACCAACTTAATGTTTCAGAGGCCGCACAAAATGCAGGAGGCGATTCACCGATAGGCAACATGCGGGTAGCGGTTCTCCATATTGTCACCCGCTTCCTCAAATGGGGTGGGGCAGAGCGGAATACTTACTACTCAATCCAGGGGTTGGATCGGGAGCGTTACGATGTTGACTTGGCGATCGGCCGGGACTCGCAACTTGATCTACTAGAAAACTATGAGCATGGTCAGGTGCTCCAGATTGATTCTTTAGTTCGAGATCCAAATCCTTTGCTTGATTTAGGGGCTCTGTTTCGACTCTATCGTCTTATCAAGTCCGGAAATTATGATATCGTTCATACGCATACGGGCAAAGCAGGTATTTTGGGCCGTATCGCGGCCAGAATAGCCCGGGTTCCAATAATCATTCACGGGCTGCACGGTACGATGACTTCGCCAAACCCTGTTCTTGACAAGATATATCTCTTTCTAGATAGATTCACTGGGCGATTCACCGATTGCTTCATCTCCGTCGGAGAAGACCTAAAGCAGAGATACATTAAACGCAAGATCGGTGATCCATCTAAATACAGGGTGATTCATAGCGGGATGGATCTGAATGCTTTTTATAAAGCAGGGGACCTTCCCAAGCCAGCCGTTATTAAAAAACGCAGGGAACTAGGAGTGGCCGATGATGAACTTGCTGTCGGTATGGTTGCCTCGCTGGAGCCCCGTAAGGGGCATAAGTATGCTATTTCAGCAATAAGAGAGCTCATCCAGCATCATACGAACATCAAACTGCTCTTCGTCGGCGATGGCTGGTATCGCGCAAAGTTGGAGGAACTGGTCCGTCAGAATGGGTTAGAGGATTCGATAATCTTCACAGGCTACAGAGAAGATATCGCGGAGGTCATAGCGACGTTTGACATCGTCATTTTAACTTCGCTGTGGGAAGGACTACCTCAGGTCCTAGTACAGTCCGCCGCTGTCGGAAAACCCATTGTTACCTTTGACGTTGAGGGGGCCGAAGAGGTGGTCCAGGACGGAGTAAATGGATTTATCGTGCCATTGAAAGATGTTGATGCCCTGGTAGAGAAGGTGGAGTATTTATTGTCAGGCATGGAAAGAGCGATGGCTATGGGCAGGCAAGGAAGAAAGATCATCGGTGAGCAATGGACTGTGGAGACGATGCAGGAGAAGACACGGCAGTTGTATGAGGAGCTGTTGGCGGGGAAGCGGTGATGGATAACAAGCAGTAAATGGTGAATAGTAAATGGTTGGGAAGCGGTCATGCGTGATGGGTAACGAGTGACGAGTGTAGAAGACAAGAATTGGGGATTGAGAAGCAGCAAGCCGTGAATCGTAAATCGTAAACGGTGACAGCAGGTGCCAAAGTCCACAAGAGCAGTAATGAGTAACAAGCCGTGAATGGTAATTGGTTAAAGAGCGAGGCGAGGAGTGAGAGGATGGAAAGAGTTCTATTGACCGGTTGTGCGGGGTTCATTGGATCAAAGATTGGCGAGCTTCTATTACAGCAAGGGTACAAGGTTGTTGGGTTGGATGATCTAAATGACGCCTACGATATACGGTTAAAGGAGTGGCGGCTGAAGCACGTGCAGGGGCAAGCGAATTTTCAGTTTCGCCGTTTGGACATTGCCGATAAGAGCGCTTTAAGCGAAGTGTTTACTAATGGTGGGCCTTTTGATGTTGTGATGAATTTGGCGGCGCG
>JAGHCL010000040.1 GCA_021160485.1 Candidatus Desulfofervidaceae bacterium | reverse complement strand
TCCGCTCCGGGCGCCGGGTGGACGCAGAACTGGTAACGATGTACAGCGGCGTGCTGGGCTACGGCAGCGCAGATGCGGATACAGACGCAGTGCTGGTGTCTGCGCTGGGGAATTACGCCGTTTCCCATCTGGAAGCGCCCTGCCCGGCTTTTTGCGGCACAGAAACGCACAGCGTGGCGGGCGTGTTCGCCAATTCGCAGGCAATCAGCGCCTACGTGGACGCGCAGGGCTGGGAAAACAGCCGGCCGGACCTGCCGGGGATGTACTTCAGCGAAGTGCCGCACAGCGGCCGCCTGCCGGCGGAGCGCCTGACGATCCTCTTTAATTATTACAACCGCGGCGAGTGGCGCTACGACGCGGATTCCGGCAAGTACCTGCGCTGGATCGAGTACATCGAAAACGAGAATGAGGAAGACCAGACAATGGAAATGATCCCGCTCATTGACCGCCTGACAGGGAAACAGCTGGCTTTTTCAAACGTGCTCGTCATCTTCGCCCAATACAGCGAGCTGGCGCCCAGCGCGCATGAGATCGAGATCTGGGGAAACAACAACGGTTTGCCGGCTTACCTGTTCCGCAACGGCGGTGTGGTGCAGGGCCAGTGGGCATCCGTGAATGATACCGACCCGATGCAGTTCTTCAATTCAGACGGCAGCCCGATGGCGCTCAAACCGGGCAATACCTGGATCGCTATCATGGGGCTGAGCTCAACTTTCAGGGAAGTACAGCCCGGGCAGTGGGAGAGCTTCTTTTTTTTGCCCTGATGGTCAAGAATGGGTGCCGCTCCTTACCTTTGCTGGGGCGGCAGGGGAAGAAGGCGTTCAATAAGATACGGGCTTCCGTGTGATCAAAAGTGAGCGCACATGGTGCAATAAAGCATAAAAAAGAGCGGGCTTTAAGCCCGCTCCTTTAACGCATTTCACCTTTTTCTAATTTATCTCAATATTTCCATCTCCACTTCCGTCAACGTCATTTCCGAAGAAGGATGTTTTATACAGCGTTGGCCAGTAAGACCCATTCGGGTGCCAGATGTGCACGCCGCTGCCCCAGTTGTTCTGGAAAGCGCTGTACTTGAGCGTGACCACGCCTGAACTGAACAAAAGCGCCCCATCTCCATTTGCTGCATGCCCGTTGCTGAAGGAGCGCACGTAGTAGAGCGAGATGTTGCCGGCAGTGTTCAGTCTAATGCCCTCCAGCCAGTTGCTGCGGACGGTACCATAGGTGAATTTGATGTTTGCGGAGAGAGTATCAGCCATGACGCCGCCAATATGGTTCCCCACGGCGGTGATCTTGTACAGTGTTACTGCCCCATTTGAATCCACCCACAGACCCCATTCAGTATTGTTTTCAAACACATTCGTGCCTTTCAGGGCCACGGTACCCATGCCAGACCGGTTATCGATCATGAACCCGTCAATGCCGTTGTCCATGGCCGCAATCGAGGTGGCAGACACATTGCCCTTGCTGAGCACTTTGATGCCGTACTGGACGTTTCCTCCCCCGACAATGTTCTTCAGGGTCACATTGCGCGGAAGGGGAGCGGTTGAATTGTTGATATCAATACCGCTGGAAGCCAACCCTGCGCCATTTCCATTCGCAACTATCTTATATCTGGTGCTGGTGACGCTGACCGTTCCATTGCTTCCTATCCACATCCCACTCCAGCCGTTATCGGACAGCCAGTTGGACTTCCTGGTGGATTTATAAGTGACGTATCCGGTCCCGGATGTATTGTCCACGAAGATGCCGTCCCAGCCGTTGCTGAGCGCATCAATGTTCTGCATATAAACTGAGCCGTCTGATTCGATGAACAGCCCATTCGCGTTGCTGTGGAGCCAGTTATTTTTATGGGCGCTGTTGGTCGTTACCGTCACCTTACCCTGGAACCCAATGTTGCTAATGAACAAACCGTCCCAGCCGTTGTTATCCGCGTCAATCCCGCTGACGGTCACCGGACCGGTCGCGAGGATATTCAGCCCGTCGCCCCCATTCTCACCACTGTTTATATTGGTCGCGGATACTTTCTTGGAAGTGAGCGCGGTAGAGTTATCCAGCGTGATCCCATTCGCTGTACCCAGGTTGTTATAAGCATCCACGTTCTTGATGCTGATGATACCGTTCGAGGCTGCCACCAAACCCGCAGCGGGGGCATTAAAGCCCTGGTTATTATCATTGAACCAGTTCCGGTGCTTGCTGGATGTGGTGAGGGTGATGTTTCCGATGCCCCCCAGCGCATTGTTCTGTAAATACGCGCCCGCCCAGCCGTTGTTGTCCGCGCCGATGTTTTTCAGGGAGATGGACCCGCGCGCGTAAGCTGCCAGCCCGTCCTGGCCATTGCCTGAGAAGTTGCTGTACTGCACGGTTATCTTCCGCACATAGGGGCTGCCGTCGTTTCTGAGCAGCGCGCCGCAGTTGTTCCCGTTGTTGTGCGCGCCCGCATACTGAAGGAGAATCGAGCCATTGGAATAGACCGTCAGCCCGTTCAATTCATCAAAGGCGTCATACTGCCCGGTATAGCCAGCGTTCCAGCCATTGTTGACAAAACTGTTCTCCAGGTAAGAGCTATAGCGCTTGATCTTCACGCTGCCCAGCGCGCCGTCATAATCGTTCCTCAGGTACGCGCCGTCCAATCCATTATCATCCACATATACATTTGTCAGGTTGATCGAGCCGTGCGACCGCGCCAGGATGCCAAATTCCGTGTTTACGCTGAACTCATTGTGCACATTCTTGGCTGCTTTAATATGGATGCTGCCAAATCCGGCGCATACGCCGGGGGCGCCCTCGATGCAGTTATCCAGGTCCGCGCCGGTCAGGCCGTTATTGCTTGCGTTCACCTTCTGCAGGGTAATCGTGCCCAGCGTGCGCACGTAAATGCCGGCCCAGGTATTATTGCCAAAGTTGCTCTCAAAACCGTCTTTGCGCGTGTTTTTGACTGTCACCGAAGCGCGTGAAGCCGGGTTGAAGACCCAGATGCCTGAGCGGCCGTTGTTCCACGCGCTGACGCCGTTGACGCTCACCGAGCCAAAGGATTCAATGGAAATGCCCGCATATCCGTTTTGGTCAAATGTGCTCTCAAAAGTATTTTTGCTGTAAGTGATAGTCACTTTGCCGGAGCCGGCGGTGGTGTCAATATGAACGCCGTCTTCAGTGTTGCGGTTCGCCCGCAGCCCCTTGGCGGTCACGCTGCCCCTGCTAAAGATTTTCACTCCCGCTCCGTTGTGGTTATCGTCAAATTCGCAGTCCGTGAGTGAGACTGATTTCGCCCTTGCCGCTGTGAGGTTTGTCAGCCAAGCCCCCCAGGTCGTATTCCCGTTTGCCGCGACCTCTTTTAGTTTAATGGTTCCCTTCGCATCCACGAAGATGCCCGCGTTTCCATTTTCCCCAGCTGAGGTCCTGCTGATGCTGACCGTTCCGCCGGAAAGGATATTGATGCCCTCAAAACCATTGTTTCCCATCCAGTTCTGCCAGGAGTAAGCCGTCACACCGACAGATACACTGCTGGTTCCCTCGCTGTTATCCACAGACAATCCCTGCCAGCCGTTGTCCGCCGCATCCGCATTGTTGACCGTTACGGTTTTCCGAGATTTAATATTCAGTCCGTAATGCCCGTTATTATTAAAATAGTTCCCCTCTAAAAAGCCGGCGCTCTTCGAGCTGGTGATGGTTACGGTGCCGGTGCCGATATACGCACCCAGTCCATCATCCCAGAAAGCGTTATCCAGCAAGGCCCCGCTCTCGCCGTTCCTTTC
>JAGHCL010000073.1 GCA_021160485.1 Candidatus Desulfofervidaceae bacterium | reverse complement strand
GTGTCAGTGCCACGTACCAGTTACGTAGCACTGGCTTTTTAATGTTAACTATTTGCTAAAAAGCCAACCATTACTTTTAACAATTAAATAACAGGATAGCTATCTGATACTTCCTATCGCCACCCCGTTAGCGGGCTAACCTAGCAAAAACACTAAAACAGCCAGCAGCACCCGGCATGAGCAGTACTCAGTCATAGCAAAATATGGCTACAAATTCAAAAACACCGGCTAAACATAACCCGGAACACCCGCACAGCTTCGCACCGTTAGTACAATTTAGCAATATACCTGAGCATATTAAGCTTAAGTGTAAATGGTGCGTATGGAAAGCTAAACCAAGACCAAAACAAAAAGGTAAATTCGATAAGATACCTTACGGACATCACCTAACCAAACTGAAAACTAACCAGCCCGACAACTGGTTAACCTATAAGCAGGCAAAAGAGCACTATTTAGAGTGCCTAGTCGTTGGCTTATATAATGGTGTTGGTATTCTTGTTGAAAACTGCATAATAGTTGATATAGATGGCGGTACCACCAATGATGACTGGGATGGTACAGAATCATACGCCGAGTATAGTCCCAGTGGTAGCGGCATACACCTAATAGGTACTAGTAATACACCGCTACCACGGGATATGAAAAACCCATATGAGTTATATGGTGGCAGCCGCCCACGGATGATGACTGTTACAGGTGATATCACCACAGCCACACCTGTACCGACTAATGATATAGGCGTTAAAGCACTGGCTATTATAGATGCCAATGTTCCACCACCACATGAACCCACGGGTAACGCCCCACCAGAATGGAAGCCAGAAGCCGCCATATCCGCACTTAAGCACATTAACCCCGATATCGGTTATAACGATGGCTGGTTAACTGTGTGTATGGGATTGCATCATAGCAGTGGCGGTAGTGCTGAGGGGCTACAAATACTAAAGGGCTGGAGCGCAGGTAGCGACAAATACAATGAGGCTGAATGTATAGCTAAATGGCGGTCATTTGGTAAGGGGGCTAGCACTGATGCAGTTGTTACCATCTCGTCAATTTATGGTATGGCTCATGATAACGGCTGGGACAATATTTACCATGATGAAGAAAATGACATAATTCTTGATTTTGCAGAATACGCAGACACAGAAAGTGAATTCCACAAAAGCACACCCGAATGGAATAAAGTGTTAACAGCGATTGAGCAACCATGGATTAAAAATATTGTCGCAGCGGATATGGATTATAGAAGATTAAAGGATATTTATACCCGCGCTATATTTAACCCCAAGGCGTCTAAAATACTTTACCTAAATAGCCACGGTGTGTTAAACGAATACACTGTTAGTGATTTTATACCGGCCCATGCACCGATTAACTCAATACTAGGTAAGCTGGAAGGCGAAGGTGATTTTGCTGCTTATTATACCGCCGCCACGCGCGCGCTAATTAATGGTATTAAGAAATATAGGCAAGTTACAGGCTTTAAGGGTAAAACTGATATGTTCGCCAATAAGCCGCGATTACACCATAATAGCAATAGCAATATTGTTAACCATATATGTATACATAAGCCATTTAAAACTGATACTGAAATACTTGATACTGAATCGGCGCGTGAAGTAATTGCAGACTACGAAGACCATTTCCCCCAACTATATGCTTTTATACGCGCTGTATCCGCTGCACGTTTTGCAAATAATAGGCGTGAAGCATACTTATGGTTAAATGCCGGTAGTAACTGGGGAAAGGGTTTTCTTATTACTGTGTTTCAAAAGCTAGATATCATAGCGGATGTAAGTGAAAAGGAAATAGAGGCAGTATATGAGGGTAAACCATGTGGTATTGAAATGGATAATATGCACAAGGTATGGATATTACTGTTTGATGAGTTTAAAACGGTTAAAAGCGAAATAAAAAGGCTGGACAGTACATTAACCGGTCGCCAGATATACGGATTGAAGATGACAGTAGACATATACTATAAACTATTTATGTCTGCTGAAAATGTTGATTCAATGACGGGTTTAGGTGTTGAGAGCCAGTTTGTAAATCGCTTTAGTTGTTTGAGTGGTGATAATTACCAAAACGATATGGCTAACCTAGCTACCGTTAAAAAATATGGTGAGAACTACTTTTTTAAAATTATTAAAAACCATGTAGCACGCTGTTTTAACACCCATGTGCAGGCCTACCGTAAGCTAGGGCGTATAAACAGCGTGGTGGCCGCTAGCGTGGCTCTTAAGGCGTTCCATTTGCAGCATAACATTGCTAAACACCATGGGCACTTAGACGATGTGTTCCCAGAGTACGCTGCAAAGTTTAATATCCTGGTTAACAAAATTTCACACGATAAAGAATGTGGCGTAATGCCGCCATTGTATGAGCCTAAGCTGCACAAGCAAATTAGGGATAATATTACCATTGTATATAGCAAATGTATGGAAGAGGAAACGCTGGATGACTGGTGCATTGCACTAAGTAGTCATAGAAGCATTATGGGTAGCTTTTTGCGTGAAGAAGCAGATGAGTCTACCCGCGTTAAACTAGCACATAAGAAAGGTGATGTATTAAAGCTATGCACACCCATAAAATACATGGACAAAAACAGGGTTAGCAAGCGTTATGGTAATTCCAAGAACTGGAAAACGGAATACAGTGCTATTAAACACTGTGTATTGATTGAGCAAATACGGCCAGAATTCGCGTAATTCGCGTAACCGCGTAACCGTGGCGCAACCATTTTATTTAGAGTTTTAGTTGCGGTTAATGCGGCGGTTTATATAGCCATGGGGTGGTGTTGTAACTATGTAACTGCTTATTTTTATACCATTAACATAAAGTAGTAGTAAGTAAGTAGTAGTAAGTAAGTAGTAGTAGTAGTAGTAGTAATAGGGCTAAGTAGGCAACTGTTTGGTATTTTGGTACGGTTGCCACTTGGACAACCGCTACAGCCCAGCTATAGCTGGTATTTGTGCAACCTAGTTTACTGGTTACAAAAATACTGTAACCGGTTACGTTTTATTTTAAAACGGCAACCGGCAATATTGTGGTAAAAACAGCCACACAACAATAAAGTTTTTATGGTATTTAAATTTGGACAAAAGTATTTGGCGGTAGTATGAAACAAGCACAGTTTGGAGAAACAAATGAGTATGTTTAATCACAGGAAAAGGTTTGTCGCGGAGATTGGCAATATTATGCGAGAAGCAAATTTGCGTATAGAAAGCAGCACCGATCCATTAACCGGTGAGGAATGGGATGGGGACAAACAGCTGTTTAATTTACAGTACCGGACAGCATTACGCATGATTGAAAATGACGATGATCCGGTGCCAAAACAATTGGCACAGAATGGCACCGGATCATCGTCAATTGACCAGATTAAATATATTATTAATACAATGTTAACTGGTGAAATAAGTCCGGCTACTGCAACGGATATTATACAGCCGCTTATGGTGCTAATTGATCTAACAGAATTACAGGAAGTAAGAGCAATGTTAATTAAGGCCAACCTTAATCTTAATTTAAACGACAAAGGATAAAAACATGATGACTGAGCCACAAATAC
>JAGHCL010000155.1 GCA_021160485.1 Candidatus Desulfofervidaceae bacterium | reverse complement strand
ATGTTGGATTGTCTCTGGGAGATTCTCGTTAGTTCCTCTCGAACAACCCGTCGGATAAGTGGTTCAAGAATCTTGGATAAATCTTCAGATTTGATGGGTTCTTGATGGTTTTGAGCCATAATCCAATCTCCTTAATATGATTGTATGCTGAAAATAGCATGGTTGGGGAAATTTGATAATATTTTCTCCAACGAAAAAAGGGGGACGCCCATGAAATTCCAATTATGGGGACAGGATACTTAATTATTGGAAAAGCATCAATAATTAAGGTTATGTCCCCACAATTCGGTCAGTAGAGATATAGGGACAGTATACTTAATTATGCCGCTATTTTTTTGTGTCTGTCGGGAGAACAGGGGACAGGCCGAAAACGCCGGGATAAACCGGCATAGAGTAGGGGATGAAAGCAAGAAAAAGGGGGTCGAGAAAAAGGGGGTCAGGTCTTGCAATGCCACATAAGAGGAGAAAGGCTAAAGGGTAAAGGATAAAGGTTAAAGGAGGAAACACGAAAAGGGGGCAGGTTAGTTTTTCTCAATGGTAGTCTTCTTCGCGTTGGTGTCGTACCGCAAGAATTGTGACCGTCTGCTGATTCTCGATTTCGAACAATGCCACATATCCACTCTGACCAAAAGAGATGAGAAACTCCCTTAAAAAAGGATTGTCAGATATTACTTTACGACAAGCAAAAGGAAATTCTTGCAGAAACTCCATGCCCTTGCCAATAGCCTCTCTCGCTTTCCGAGCTGCTTGCGGATCGTGAGTCAAAAGAAATTCGTATAATCGTATTAAATCATCTTTAGCTGCCTTGGTATAGCGAACTTGATAACTCATTGGTTTTCAGCACGGGCAAACATATCGTCTAATTCCCGCAAGACATCCTCTGCTTCATAGTATTCACCAGTCCTTCCGGCTTCATCTTTCGAGGCCAATCCGCGAGCGATAAACTCCTGTTGTGCTCGGCGTTGATTAATATTAATCCACAGGGATTGGGCAACAAAGCTGGACAGGTTTTCGTTGTCGCGTAAAACACTTTCCGCAGCATGCCGTAGCTCAGGCTCGACGCGAATCGACGGAATTGTTGATGTTTTCATCTGGACCTCCTAGCATTACATTTGCGATGCAATATACCAAGCCATGCCGATGAAGTCAAGTAGAAAAAGGGGGTCAGGTCTTGGATAGCAGAAAAAAGTGGGGGGGCAGGTCTTGCAATGCCACATACATACAAGGCTAAAGGTCAAAGGTTAAAGGTCAACGAAGGTAAAGGGGTCAGGTCTTGCAATGTAACATTTTCTCAAATTATAATTATGGGGGGGGATTATGGGTACACGATCCTCAATTATTGGAAACCCATCAATAATTGAGGTCATGTCCCCACAATTCATGGAAAGCATCAATAATTGAGGTCATGTCCCCACAATTGGGGGCGGGACACCGCTAAAGCAATGTCCTTGGGGGGGATGTGCAGGTAATCCTTTGCGGGTATAATCTCCCGCATGAATAGCATTTTCAGTCCCGTAAGGGTATGATATGTGTTGACAATATACCTTATAGGGTGTAATTGTTCTCTATGTGTAGTAACTGTATGCCTAAAAGGGTATAGTTTTGCTTTTCGAAGAGGTGTTTTGCGATGTTCATCGGACAAAAAGTAAAAGAGTTGAGAAAGCGGACAGGGCTCACCCAGAAGGAGCTGGCAGTAAGAAGTGGCGTCGGCCTTCGATTCGTGCGGGAACTTGAGCAGGGAAAACAAACTGTACGCGCAGACAAGGTGAATCAGGTTCTGGCACTTTTTGGATATCACCTGGAGCCGGTGAAGGACCGAACTTAAATGGACGAATATACCCGAAGTGCAGTGGTAATGTTCAAGGATCGCAGAGCGGGCATCATTGAGGAAATCTCCGATGGTTATCGCTTTACTTACGATCTTGACTACCTGAGAGACGGGGTTCCGGTTGCCATTTCTTTTCCCTTGCAGACAGAAGCGTTTGTCAGCAGGAACTTGTTTCCTTTCTTCAGGGGACTTCTCCCTGAGGGATGGTACCGCGAAATCGTTTCCAGGAAGCTGAAAATAGACAGAAATGACCTTTTTGGCTTGTTGATCAATGCCTGTGAAGACTGCATAGGAGCTGTTTGGGTAAAGGCGGAAAAATCATGAATTGCGGAATTTGCGGAAACGGAGGCGGGGAAGAGAAAGGTTATCATCGCCGATGCCTGAAGGCGCTCTTCGGCAGTCCTATTCTTCCCGAGATCAGGCTGAAGTTGTCCGATGTTTCCCTTGAGGCGCAGAAGATGGCGGGGAAAATATCCATTTCCGGCGTTCAGCCGAAGCTCGTGCTGTCTCTGGATAAAAAGTGCCTGGTGTCGACCCCGTCCGGAGGTCTGTTCATTCTCAAACCTCAAACTGAAACCTTCCGCAATCTTCCCGAAAACGAGAACATCTGCATGAACATCGCCGGGCGGCTGGGCATAACCGTCCCACCGCATGGCCTTTTTCAGCTGGCGGACGGCACCTGGGCTTATGTAGTCCGTCGCTTTGATCGAACCTTGGCCGGAGAAAAGAAGCGCTGCGAGGATTTTTCGCAGGTTCTTGGGCTCGACAAGTACACAGGTTCCATTGAGCAGGTCGGCCGCAAGATTTTGGACTTGTCGGAATTTCCCGGAATAGACGCACAGCTGCTGTTCGAAAGGGTTCTCCTGAATTTCTTGCTGGGGAACGGCGATGCACACTTGAAGAATTATTCTATTCTCGAGGATGATGTCGGGAACCTGAGGCTGTCTCCGGCATACGATATCGTTTGCTCGAAGCTTGTTATCCCGTCTGAGGAAGACTCGGCTCTTACCATTAACGGAAAACGCAATTGCCTGGGGCGGATTGATTTTGAGATCCTGTCCGACTATCTCAGAATACCGGATAAGGCGTCCGCGGATATTTTCAGGAGAATGTCGAAAATCAGGGAGGCTGCAACTGTGGAGATTGGCCATTCTTTGCTTGATGATGAAGGCAAAGAGGTATTCTTGGAAATAGTCGAAGAACGTTTTTCTAGAATTATGGGGGCAGGACACCGCTAAAGGGGAAAGGCGGAAAAGGCGGAAAAGGGGTCAGGTCTTGCAATGCCACATTTCCCCCAGTTTGAATTATGGGTACACGATCCTCAATTATTGGT
>JAGHCL010000052.1 GCA_021160485.1 Candidatus Desulfofervidaceae bacterium | reverse complement strand
TTTATACAAGATAAAGCATTAGCTTTTTTTGAAGAAATAGAAAGCAAAGTAAGTAAACGGTGTATTATTCAGGGTAGAGATTTCGATAGGATAGACTATCAATCGACATTTAAACAGTGTAGCCATGTTATTCATCATGGCGGCTGTGGTACAACCCATATTGCATTGAATAGCGGCGTTGAAAAGCCTGTTTATCCATTAAATGGTGAGAGTTTATTTTATAGTAGATCGTCAGCAAACAGGGGTGTTAAGCAGATAATCTATCCTTTACATGGTGAAAACTTATACTGGGCATATCAAGCTGAAAAGTTCGGCTTTGGATTTAATGCATTCCAGCAATCAATAGACAATATTGTTAAATATATAGAGGTAGAGTAATGGGCGGAAGTATGTCAAGCGGCGGAAGTAGTAACGCCTATCAAAACATAAATGATCAGCGGTCTCGTGATCTAAGCGATAACTACAATAATCAGAATAGTCAGAACGCTAGTAGTAATTACAGTGGGTTCAGCAATACTAATGAAAGTAATTTCAATGATGCTTTTAGTAACTCAGAAAATCAGGCTATAAGCGCACCTCAACAGGGAGCATTGACTGGTAACTGGGCTAATGCACAGAATTACCTTAATAGTAATACCCCCGGACAAATGCAGTTTGTAGGCCAGGGGAACGCAGGGCAGGCAGTTGAAGCAGAAGCGGCAAAAAATAATCAGCGCTGGAATACAAACGAAGCCAATAAAGCCTGGAATAATCAGTTGCAAGGCGGTGCTTATGCGGGGATGGGATTACAAGATACCTTTAATAATTCAATGCAGAATTCATTAAATAACCCGTCTAATGTGCAAGCTATTAATGCGTCTATTATGGGCGGTTCAGGAAATAATTATGCTGATGCCATGAAAAGCAGGTATGTAAATGATGCCAACATAGCACAGCAGAACATGATGGGAAATATGGATGCCAGAGCAGCAGCTTCAGGTATGTCAGGAGGATCAGCGCATGGTAATGCTATCGGTCGTGGTATGGAAGGTATAAATAACAGACTTCAAGATAACATGGCAAAAGTTGGTTATGAAACGTTCGACAGAAATCTTGACAGAAATCTTGGTATCGCAGCACAGGCAGACGCGGGAACGTTAGCACGTCAAAACATGATGAGTGGAATGATCGGTAACCAACAGCAAGGAATGCAAGGCGCTATTAATCAGACTGGAAACATGCAACAGAATGCAATGTCTCCCTATAACACGTCTGGAAACTTTACAGACACCGCATTAGGCCGTTCTCAAAATGCAGGTCAGCAAGGTATGTCGTGGTTAAATAATCTGATAGGTCAGCCTACAGTATTATCTAGCTCACAGGAATCAGGCTTAAGCACTGGCTCAGAGTCCGGTTCAGGTTCGGGCGGTGGTGGCGGTTCTAGTAGCGGCTCAAGCACTGGTGAAAGCGGTGGCTCAAGAGATGCCACAAGTTACGTCTCTGATAGGGGCTATGGCTGGGGCGATAGTAGCAATAAGAGTATGGGCGGAGGAATAAAATAATGGCTAGTTTATTTGGTAGTGATAGCGAAGAGGGATGGACTGCTATGGGCGAGTATATGGGCAGCGATGCTTATGCTCGTGCTGGGAAAGGTATAGACGCAAGGAATAAGCAGGTAATGAGTCCGTCACCTTATTACCAAGACATGAGCCAGGCGCAACGACAACCAGTTCCTAGTTCGCGTGGATTAATGAATAATATAGACATGAGCCAACCAGGCGGTGGCTATCAGAACATGAGCCAGCCACAGGATATACAGGGCGGGGGGTTAACTGCTTTACTTGCACTAATGGAGAGGTCGAAGCGTTGAATTTTGATGAGTTAGGAGCATTCTTCGCATGGTGGTATCAAACACGACCATTTATGCCGCCTGATATGGGTGAGGTAGTAACACATAGTGAAGCCTCTACCTCAGCAATCATATACAGGTCTGGACAGTTTCAGGTACAGCATGTTATTTATAAGCCTAATTCTGAGGCGGTAGATCATAGGCACCCTAATGTCGATAGTATTCTGATTTATGGTAGTGGTGATGTTACGTTTAGACGAAACGATGAAGAGCCGATAGTCTGCTTTAATACTGGCCAGGATATTATGAGAATAAAGCCTAATGACTGGCATGGAGTCTCATTTGGGCCGCGTGGTGGATCTTTCTATGCAGTACAGCACTGGAACGGTCAGCCTGGGTTTGTGATTGATGACTGGGTATTTAGAGACAAACAAGAAACACGTAAAAATTATAAGGTGATGTGATGGGATTGCTAGAAGGTTACTTAAGTGGAATAAGCCCCGCGTATGCAAAGCGTATGCAGCAAGAAAAGGCAGCAGAGGCTCAGCGTTTAGCGCGTACTCAAGATAATAGAATGTTAAACAATCTATTAGGTAATGAGGAGTTGCCAGAAGAAAACCTTGCACAAGATGCCTTTGACATGGAAGAAGCGCAAGTAATGGGATTACTAGGGGAAGGTGAGGGCGTATATAAGCCACATGTAGAA
>JAGHCL010000041.1 GCA_021160485.1 Candidatus Desulfofervidaceae bacterium | reverse complement strand
TTCTTTTGGGCCATAGAGCCCTTTAAGGAGTCTGTTCCCTGCCTCCCTAATCCATGATAGGTTGGTTGGGCTTTTTAAGCCCTCGTCATCATGGAGGATTGGACGGGAGGCACACCTGCTGCCTTTAGCCCCCAAAACCACTAAAAAGGAGGAAATAAACATCTTAACCCAAATCATTGCTTATAGTTGACTCCTTATTTTTGTTTAAGTCTTATCTTAAAGGAAAATTTTGTCAATATCTGTAAATGTCCATTTCTTGACATCTTTCTTTCGCTCTGATACAACAAGCGGCAAGCAAAAACAGGAGGTTTTCACTTGCGGCTTGGTCCCAAAGAATATCCGCCCAAATGTCCATTTTGCGATGACTTTATTGATCCTCCCAAGGAATTGCCCTCTACCAATTTTGAATATCCAGTTGGTGTCTGCAAAAACTGTGGAGCCGTATATGTATACGATGCTACAGGATACCACCTTGGTGCTGCCTTTGTTGAAGCCCTCTTATTTGCTTGTAATGAAGACTGGGATTTAGCCTGGCAACTGCTACCTGAGGATGATTATCTGGAAGCTACTATTGAACATTATGATGGTGTATCTCATAAAATAGTACCAGGTGGTGGCTATGAAGGCAGAAAGGTAAAAGGGAAGCTTCTTTTTATCCGCTTACATGATGATATCCAGGAAGTTACGGCTGAGGGCGTTAAAGTAAGAGTAAAAAAAACTATACCGGAAGTGGCAGTATCCAAGCGCTCTCCCCGTTTTTCCAAACGCCTTGTTGAAACATTAGTCAAGGAAAAACGATTAGAAGAGCTTGTTGCCCTGGCCCAGGAAGACACACGGGTTATACCTGCATTGCAGCGCTTGCTTTATGCTGTAGATGAAGCCTTCCGCTGGCAGGCCATCCGGGCATTGGGAGCAGTAAGTGCTGTTCTCGCCGAAACCCGACCTGATATTATTACCAAACTCTTGCACAACCTCCTTTATGCCCGTTCGGATTCAGCTGCCTCAAGTTGGGGAGCATTGGGAGCCACGGCTGAAATCATCACTCAAAAGCCTGAACTATTTAAAAACTTTATTCCGCCTTTTGTTTCTTTCTTTTTAGATGAAACCGCACGTAAAGAAGTATTATGGGGGATTGGACGTCTAGCCGAAGTTAAACCTGAGCTGGTCAAAAAGGCCATGCCGGCTCTCTATAAATTAGTTACAGATAAAGACCCTGCCATCAGGGGACATGCTGCTTGGTGTCTGGGAAAATTTAAAGAAAAACCGGCTAAGCCTTTATTGGAAGACCTTCTGGATGACCAGCGTGTTATTCGGATTTTTACTGAAGGAGAATTAAAAGAAAAAACTGTTGCCCAGCTTGCGCAAGAGGCCATCGCAGCCATTGATAATGCATAGTAAACCAGAAATAATCTATTGTGTGGCTTCACCTCAGGGAGATATCCCTGTGGACGATACCAATGCCCATCTGCCTCTGGAAGGCGATAAGACTAAAACCACCTACGCAACCTATTTTCAGGTTATTGACAAATTTATTGCTCAAGAAGACTATCTTCCTCTTCTCAAGGCCATTAACCAAAGATATCAGCAATCCTTAGAATTAACTGATATTAAAAAGATTGTCATCCGGTCCGAAAAACACGGTGCCTTTTATCATCCAGCCAGCCTGGAAATCATTACTACTAAGGGAAAATTTACCCTTGGTGTAAATGTAGCTACAGATAAAAGTAAAACGATATGGCTAAAAAGAGAATTTCAACTGCTGCAACAATTAAATAATGAATTTAGCTTTAACTATTTACCACAGGTATATGAAAGTAGGACAATAAATGGCATGTTTCTTACCCTAGTAGAGTGGTTTAATGGTTACCATGAATTTCATTTATCTCTAGATAAAAACCAGCATCCTCAGATTATTCTCTGGGATTTCAAAAAGGGATACTGCTATCTCACCCCGGCGCAGGCCTTTGCCATATATAAACAAGTTGCCTACATTCTCACTCTTTATTACAAGCTTGACACCTATAACCAAATTTTCCCCTGGCATCATGCTGGAGGTGATTTTATTGCTTGGATAGAAGGTAACAAAACAGATGTTAAGTTAACTACCGTTAGAGGATACGATACCATTATTAATTTTGTTGATCACAGAGACATCAACCCCATTTTCGCCCTTCTCTATTTCTTTCTCAATCTTACTATAAGAATCCGACTGGACAAGTTTGATGGTGTGGGAAAAATCGGCTGGATAGACGACTTCTGTCTAAAAGCAGCCCTTTCAGGTTTTGTGGAAGCATTAATAAAAAAAGAAAAAGAACTTAAAACTGTGTGTCAGCTTTCATGGACGGAATTCGTGCAACTTTTAAGATCTTTCACTCTTAAAGAACTTACACTTCTATTTGAGCGCTTACTTACTCTATATCAAGGAAAAGAAGGATACTCTCTCATTGTCCAACGCCTGAATAACCACATTGCCGCCCTATATAACTTTATTCAAGCATACCCTTTATAAGGTCATCCAAAGGTAATCTTATGGCCCTGGCTATCGGCAACATAAGTAGCGACCGCTCCGGGTGAGGAGACCTGGCCCAAATAAGCAAGTCTTCAGAAAGGCGGCGAAGTTCATCGTAAATTATATCCAACTTCACCACGGGGTAAGTCACCCCTTTCTTAAAATTAGAGAGACCACATACATGAGCCTCATCCTTGATAGAAAAAGGCACTCCATAGATACGGCAAATAATAGGGCGCTTATCATAAAGATCGCACTCGTCCCGGTCATTCAAAAAGGGACATCTAACTCTTTGTTTACCCAAACCAAACACCTTCATTTTGGGGTTATCATCAAAGACATGCAAGCGGTCTCTAGCAGCCAATAAGTCTGCCTCTGTCTTTTCTATTCTTCTCAAAATCTCTTTCTTCCGTCTGGTATCAAGACGATTAAAATGATAATTAAGATAGGCGCCTTCTATAATAAAAACACCAAAAGGAGCATAGCAACAGTCACAACAATGAACCCGGCAGCGGACACATTCAGGGAAATCATGAGCAATTTTTTTAAATAGTATATCTGCCTTCTGAGCCCAGTTTTCGTATTCTCCGAAAAAATCAAATAAATCCATAGCGCTATCCTTTTTGACGGTGAGGCTCTAATTCTTTGAGAAAATCGGGATGTACTTCAAACCCAAGTTCTATAGCCCGATCACAATGGGCAATAGCCTTATCATACTCACCCTTCACATAATAAGCATAAGCAAGATTATTATGTCCTAGTGCAAAGTCAGGAGCTATCTCTAATAGTTTTTTATTCGTTTCAATACTTTTATCTACCTCTCCTTTCTGTAAATAAGCATTAGCCAAATTAGTGTAGGCCTGAATAATCTTTGGATTAAGTTCAATGGCCTTCTCTAGGGCTTCTATCGCTTCATCTGTTTTCCCTAACTGTAAATAGGCAAATCCCATATTGGCATAGCCCCGAGCATATCTAGGTTCTATTTCCACAGCCCGCTTATTGGCCAAAACTACCTTCTCTAAGTCTCCTTTTTTGAAATAGATATAACCAATATTGACAAAGGCCTCAAACATGCGTCCACCAGTCTCTATAGCCTCTTCAAAGGCATCCAAAGCCTCGTCTAACTTACCCTGTTGTAAGAGGGCTATGCCCAGGTTATAGTGAGCAGTGGCACATTCAGAATTTTGGGCCAAAAGTAGCCTTTGTTCATAAATAAAACGTTCAATATCCTTTGGTGCTTTTTGATTCACTGCCAGATCTCCTTAACTTATAAATTTGCAGCAATTTTAAACATATGAAGGGAAAAGTCAAGAGATTAATTATAAAATTTGAAAGCTGATAAGAAAAAAAAGAAATGCGACTTGAAAGGACAATAAAAAAAGAGGGGCTTTTCTTTAATGCCCCTCTTTAAAAACTAATCAGCCTTTCCTGTCTCTTCGGTTTCAAGGGAGATACCTCTTCCTTTTAAGCCATACATAGTGCTGCTTCCAGTGGAGAAATAAACCAATGTGCCCTCATTTATAAGGGCTGTAGCTGCCTTCTTAATTTCTCTTGATTTGGCATCAGGAATAACCTTTTGCACCGCCTTTTCCATATCCTTGAAGTAAAACTTTGACTTCTTAGTATTTGTGGCAAAATCCACAATCACTTTCTTTATTTCATCCAATGATGCCATATTCTCACCCCTTCAATTTAAATTTTGTGCCCCTTCTCTGCAGAAAAGGGGCACAGATATTAAAACCTCTATACTCCACCTACGGCCTTGGCAACTTCCCACACATGTTCGGTATACTTAAAATGAGTAGTTGTGCGGTAGGTATCATAAGCAAGACGATAATCATCCAAGCTCTTTTCGGTAAATGGGATACCAATCTTCTCAAAGAATTTTTCCCAACCAATCCGCTCAGCCCATTCACCTAAGCGCTCATATTTCCTTGCGTCTTTAGCATACACTTCCACGATATGCCTAATAGTTTCACACACCTTTGGCCAGCGTGGTGGTTCATTGGGTATGTAAGGAATAATCACTTTGGAGAATTTAGGAGCACTCTTTCTATTAGAAATCTTCCCGCCAGCTAAAATGGCAACACCATCACCTTCGGAGTCAGCCAAAGGCATAGCCGCGCACATGGTGTAACAGTTACCACAGAACATACACCGCTCTTGATTTACTCTTACGGTCTTTCTGCCATCTTCTGTCTTGGCCGGACGAATCGCTCCTAATGGACAGGCCGCAACAACCAAAGGAATTTCACAGATCTTTGCTAAGACTTCATCATCAATCATCGGTGGTTTACGGTGAACACCCAAGATAGCAATATCAGAGCAGTGAACCGCACCACACATATTTAAGCAGCAGGCAAGAGAAATCCGCAGCTTCGCTGGCAGGGTCATGTTTTTGAAATAATCAAATAACTCATCATGAACAGACTTTACAATACCGGAAGCATCTGTAGCAGGCGTATGGCAGTGAATCCAACCCTGGGTGTGCACAATGTTTGTAATTGAACAGCCCGTTCCACCTACAGGGAATTTATAACTTCCTTTAGGAAATTTCCTGCTGTCTAAATCAGCTTTTAAGGCCTTTGCTTTTTCTTCACTATCAGTAATAAATTCAACGCAGTTTCTAGTCGTCCATCTCACATAACCATCGCAATATTTGTCGGCAATATCACAGATTTCACGAATATGCTGGACACTCATCAACCTGGCACCACCCACTCTCACCGTATAGGCCTTTTCGCCAGTCTCTGATACATGAACCAATACACCAGGTTCCAAAATCTCATGATAAAGCCACTTACCATAATTTCTCTTGATAACAGGCGGAAAGAACTGCTCATAATGTGGTGGTCCTATATCCGTAATCCTATTTTCTAATGGTTTCTCGGGATTGTAATAACCTAGTTTGCCAAGCGACATAATAACACCTCCTGTTTTTTTATCTAGGATGTCTCTTCCTAAATTCGTTAATATCTCTCTGCCATCCACCGGGCACTTCGTCTTCACTCCAGAAGACATAAGGATTAGACCTAGGCTCTTTTGCCATCTGCGGGATAGCAGGAATACCTAGCACCTTAGTAACGAACTCCTGAACACCTTTTCTTTGGATTAGTTCACCCACACGCTCACGGTTTTTCCCTTCCTCCATCCACCAATCCCAAACTTTGTCCACTATATCTTTAATAGCATCATATGGTTTTTCTACCCTTATAAAAGGAATGGTTAACATAGACATTTGGGCACCTTCTAAAATAGGTGCTTTAGCACCAAACAAGATACTACATCCCGTATCTGTTCCGATCCTCAGTGCCCTAGGCATTACGTTTATGCAGTGCATGCAACGCACACATTCCTTGTTGTTAACCTTTAACTCCTTTCCATCCCATTCCATACAGCCAGCAGGACAAAGGTCAATTACTTCCTTTTGAATATCAAATTTACCCCAATCTCTTCCACCAAAAGCACCGGCATTAGGCTTAAGTTCTCCAGCTACATAGGCACGCACGGCCTCTTGGTCAATACGAATGTCATCCTTCCAAGTTCCAATATAAGACATATCAGAACGGGCAATAGAGGCTACACAGCAATTAGGGCATCCATCAAATTTGAATTTAAATTTGTAAGGGAAAGCAGGACGGTGAAGCTCATCCTGATAATGCATGGTCAATTCATAGCAAATGTCCTGGGTATCATAACAGGCAAACTCACATCTTGCCTTACCTACACAGCAGGAAGGAGTACGTAAGTTAGACCCAGAACCACCTAAATCAACACCCAAATCATGGGTCAAATCAAAGAAAACAGGTTCTAACTGTTCAGTAAAAGTTCCTAAGAGTACGGTATCACCAGTAGATCCGTGCATGTTGGTCAACCCGCTGCCTCTATATTCCCAAATATCACACAGTGCTCTTAAGTAATCTGTTTTATAAAACTTACTGGCTGGTTGGTTAACACGGAGAGTATGGAAATGGGCAACACCAGGGAATTTTTCCTGCTGGTCAGAGTATCTGCCAATAACACCACCCCCGTATCCAAAGACACCAACAATACCGCCATGTTTCCAGTGAGTTTCTTTTTCTACATAAGAAAGTTCTACTTGGCCTAATAAGTCATCACAGACATCAGCAGGAATTAACAGTTTGTCTTCTGGAAGTTTGTGTCTATGTAGAGCCTCTTGTTTGATATCACTAACAAAACTAGGCCACGGACCTTCTTCTAACTGGTCTAATAAAGGAGTATCATGTTTACATTTATAATTTGCGAGCTCTTCATCTGTATAATTCCAAATTTCCTCATCTTTATAGATCCTTACTTCGTCATATTTCTTCGTTTCCCAAAGTTTTTCTTCTCCTTCGGCCGACATATAACTACCTCCTTGTTTTTTTTTCTTCTCCTTTAGTTATCTTCCAAATTTGCAAAATTTCTTTAACTTTCACCTCCTTTCACTTTCAAAGCTTTCTCCCTTATATAACCTTTCTCATTTTTTTTGTCAAGAAAAAATTTTCTTTAACCATTCAGGTTCTTTAGGCTTTACTTGAGTATTTTTCATAAACCATTGCCAATGTTCTGTAAGCCAAATGAGCAAATTTTGAATAAGGTAAATAAAGAAATAAAACAAAAACGCTTGCTAAATGGAGTAAATAAAAACCATAAGCCCAAAAGGCCATCTCAACCAACTTGAATATTTCTGCTAAAGCTCCTGTCACTCCAACAGCCAAAATAATCCAAATCAAACTTAAATCCCAATATGTTTTAGGTGCATCTTTATCCTGTAACCGGTTAATAAGAATCATCAGCGCACCCAGTATCAAGGCCACTGCACTAACATTAGCCAGCAATTTGACAGGATTTGTCATTGGGAAAGGTAGCTCAATGTGAAAAATATATTCAGCCACAAATCCTATACCTGTTACAATAAAGAGACCAATAAAACTCCATAACAGGAGAAAGTGTGGGACAGTCCGATTAGCACTGGCTCCACATTTTCTAAACCGGGCATGAGACAATATCTCTTTGGCAGTAGAAAACAAAATACCCCACCAACCGCCTTTAAGCAGCATTTGATATGCAGAAGGTTTCTCAACCAAACCTGCACTTATATCTTTCCAGAAGCGAGAAAGACTTTTAAAAAGGGCCACACCTAAGAGAATGCTTAAGGGAACAAATACCAAGTCAAGCCCAGTAGTATCAGGAATAAAATGAGAAGGTCTTATTTCCCCTGCTTTAGGTGGTAAAGTTCCGTTCAAGAGAGCTATAAATAAGAATAAGATAATAGGAACAATGAAAAGTAAAGGTAGATATTTAGGCTCTCTCACAAGTTTTGCTAACCATTTAGGAGTAGCATATTTTTCAATCGCAAAGGCTCTGATTGCGCCTAACACATCACCAGGACGAGCTCCACGTGGGCAATAAGCAGAACAATCCTGACATTGATGACACAACCAGATATTTTTGTCTTTAATAAGAGCCTCCTTCTGCCCCCACTGTGCCATAATCATCTGTTTACGAGGAAAAGGATCGTCTTCCGAAGATAAGGGACAAACCACACTACAAGTAGCACATTGAAAACACTTTTTAAGCGAAGAACCGCCTAATTCAATCACACCATCAATAAACTTAAGATCTGGTTCCACCAAGCGCCCATTTGCCATTTCAAATACCTCCTCTTACCATCCTTTAAATGGATTAGGTCCTAATTCTTTTATTTTTTCTATAAATTTATCAATTATTCCTGGCAGCTTATCATAATCAGTAATTGCCACCTCTACTAGTTGTGCCCTTTCCGCCTCTAGACCTAAATTATTTAGGGTTTCCTGCAATTTACCCATTCTATAATTAGCTAACTCGCTTCCCCTAACAAAATGACACTGATAATCATCACCATATTTACATCCTAAGAGTAACACCCCATCTATTCCCCGAGATAAAGCATCGGTAATAAAAACTAAATTCACAGAACCCAAACACCTAACAGGAATAACCCGGATTAAAGGAGAATATTGCAAATGATTAAGCCCGGCCATATCCAATGCAGGGTAAGCATCATTTTCACAGGCAAAACAAAGAATCCTGAGTTTCTCTTCATCATCCTCTGGAACAGAAATTGCTTTAATCATAGAGGAAATGATATCCACATTATAATTTTGGAAACCAATAATTCTCTCCGGACAGGCCCCCATACAGGTGCCACACCGCCGACAGCGGAAATAATTGGGTTTGGGCGTGCCCTTTTCATCTTCGTCTAAGGCGCCAAATGGGCATTCCTGAGTGCAACGTTTACATTGGGTACACCTCTGGAAGAAAAATTCGGGATAACTCAAATCGCCAGAGCGAGGATGAACAGTTTCCCCTCGTGTTTCCATTTCCATACACTGAATTGCCTTCAAAGCTGCCCCTTCAGCATCTCTGATACATGCCTCAATATCCTGAGGTTGCCTCACACATCCAGCTGGATAGATACCAGTCCGACGGGATTCATAAGGAAAGCAAATAAAGTTGGAATCAGGCAAATTGTATTTTAAGATAGGCACTTCTGGCCCTTGACGGTAGGCTAGATTTAAAACCCCTTCCCAAGGCTGGGGAGTCTCAGCAATGGTTTTTTCAATCACATCTGGTTCTTCCTGTCCTGTAAGACCATATGCCTTAATCACATCCTCCCTTGTAGTAGGAATCCCTTCCATTCTAGAAACCATACCCGTAGCCAGGACCACTAAATCTGCCTTAACAGTAATATCCTCTCCTAATAAGGTATTTTCCACTTCAATATTTAAAGTCTTATCAGGATTTTCTGTAACTCCTACCACTTCTCCTTTCGTCAGAAAAATCCCCACATCATTTTGGGCATTTTTATAAAATTCTTCATATTGGCCTGGCGTCCGCATATCCCGGTAGAAAATGTATACTTTAGCCTCGGGATTCATTTCCCGCACATATTTAGCCTGCTTAAGAGAAACCAGACAGCACCATGAAGAACAATAAGGTAAATGGTTAGGATCCCTCTGGCCAGCACATTGAATAAACACAACATTTTGAGCAGGTTTACCTGTGGCGGGGGATATAATTTGGCCTTTTTGGGCCATATCTTCCATTTCTATTTGAGTAATAACATTGGCATATTTACCATACCCTAAATGGTCTAACTTTCTGGCATCATAAGGTTTCCAACCAATGGCTAAAATAATGGAACCTACTCTTATTTGCTCTGTTTTTCCACTCTGGTTCAGAGTAATATCAAAATGCCCAGGCTGTCCTTCTGTCTTCTCTATTTTGGTAGAGGTATAAACTTTTATCCTAGGATGATTCATAACAGCCTTTATCTTCTCTTCTATTCCACTATCCTGAAGTTCTTTATAAGGAGGTTGGTAGGGATATGTTTTCCACCATTTTGCCACCCAACCACCCAGTTGGGCCTCTTTCTCTATCAACACCACATCATAATTGGCATTAGCTGCTTCCAAGGCAGCCGTGAGTCCTGTAATCCCACCACCAACTACCAAAATGGTCTTATTATATTCTTCCTCATCTTTATAACCGAGAGGAATTTCTACCTTCTGGGCCTTGGTAATGGCCATCCTCAAATAATCTTCTGCCATCTCATGGGTAAAATCATTTTTAGGAGGCTGTGACCAGGCCACTTGTTCTCTTATGTTGGCCCTTTCTACAATTACTTCTGGACCAAAGTTAAATACGTCCCAATTTACTCGGTGAGAACAAGCAGCAATTACAACTGTATTAACCCCTTCTCCCTCTATATCTCCCTTAATCAAATTTACACCTGCCTCACCACATAAACTCTCATGAACTTTACAGGGCAATTTAAATTCTTCTGTGGCTATTTGGGAAAGCTTATCTATATCCAAAACATCCCCAATACCACAGCCTTTACAAATATAAACTCCGATCTTTTTTTCCATTAGAGTTACCTCCTCACAATAGATTGGATAGCTTTAAGCACTGCCCCCGTAGCATCTTGGACACAAGAAGCCACATCCATCGGCTTCTTTGCACACCCTGCAGCATAAATTCCATTATCCTGGAGATCGGAGAGCAGAAAATTAAACTCATCATAGGGCACATCAGTAGGTACCTTTTCTTCTGCTGTCGTTGGCATCATACCTGTAGCTAACACTACCATTTCTACTTCTTGCTGCGTTTTTTTACCAGATAAAATGTCCTCAGCTTCCACAATAAGGTTCTTGGTCTCTGGTTGTTCTGTAATTTTGGCAACTTTACCTTTAATAAAATTAACGTCTTTATATTCTTTAACCCGATTGTAGAAATCTTCAAAGCGGCCAAAGGCCCGCAAATCTATATAAAAGATGTAAACTTTAGCATCTGGATATTGCTCTTTTATATAAGTAGCCTGCTTCATAGAAGCAAGGCAACATACTGCCGAACAGTAAGGGAGGGGATTTTCATCTCTGGAACCAGCACATTGGACAAAAGCAATACTTTTTATCTCTTTGTTATCTGATGGACGCAAAACTTTCCCTTTAGTCGGGCCGTTTATGGCGGCAAGCCTTTCCATCATGACATTGGTGATGACATTCTGATATTTTCCAAATCCTAAATTGTCCATTCTGGTTGCATCGTAAGGCTTCCAACCCGTAGCCCAGATAATGGAGCCAACTTTAAAGGTTACGGTTTTGGGTTGTTCATTTAAATCAATCGCATTATAAGTACACGCTTCAACACATTTGCCACACTTATCACAAGTGGTATCATCTATAACATATTTGGCTGGAAAGGACATCTCATGAGGTAAATAGATAGCTTTGGTCTTAGCAAGACCATAGTTAAACTCATCCGTTCTTTCCTGAGGACACACTTCGGTACACTTTCCGCACATGGTGCAGTTATTATTCACATAGCGGGGCTTTATCTTAATAGTAACATCAAAATTCCCAGCCTGACCTGTTATCTTTTCTACTTTGGCTAAGGTAAAAAATTTGATTCTCGGATTGTCTTTTACTCTTCTAAAATTTATTTCCAATCCGCAATATGGAGGACATAGCTTTGGAAAATATTGATGTAATTGGGCCACCCGCCCTCCTAAATAGGGTCTTTTTTCTACTACGATAACATCATATCCTACTTCACCTGCCTCTACCGCCGCGGTCAAACCACTAATGCCCCCGCCAACTACTAAAATAGTTCCTGTGAGATTTTTTTCGCCTGCCATGCTATTCCTCCGCGGTCATTTTTTATCGCAACCTAAAATTAGAGTCTCCATCCTCCGAAGGCTCAAAAAAAATTAAAGTTCCGGGTGCATAAGCACCCGGAACTTAATTAACTAGTCAACGATCTGGACATATGGTCTTTCAAGCATCTCCCATTCGCCGGTATCAGGATTAATCCTAGAAAGGACAAATTTTCTCCAGTTCTGCTCGTCCATTTCAGGATAGTCTGATCTGTAGTAGTAGCCAGGCCACCTGGTTTCCTTCCTGTAGAGGATATGGCGGAGATGACATTCAGCAGTCAAGAGACGGTGATAGTTCTCCCAAGCTCTCATTAACTCGTGGAGATTCTCAGCTGCAAGTTTTTCCGCATCCTCCTTCAAGACCTGAAGTTTTTCTAAACCACGCAACAAGGCAGGTTCGTTAGTGGTGTAATTCCAACCAATACCTGCACAGTATTCGTCCATAATCTTGTTGAGACGGAAAACAAACTGTTTCGGTCTGATGTAGAATGGGTTGACATTAGGATCAGTGGTATAACCCTTGTTTTCCTCAAAGGTCTTGAGAGGTTTGTAGACCATTTCTTTAAGTTCTTCCACACTACCGCGAGGATTGGGTTCAAAGTCCTGATGATCCAGGATATATTTAATAGCAGCCTTGGCGGCCAATCTTCCCTCAGTATGGGAACCAGAAGAGAATTTGTGGGCAGATGCACCCACACCGTCACCAGCGGTAAACAGACCTTCAACAGTGGTCATACGGTTATATCCGCCAGGAAAGTCATCTTTGTACTCGGCGGGCATTAAGTCTTCAGGACCACAGCACCAAGCACCATTGGCACCAGAGTGGGAACCCATCAAGTAAGGTTCAGAAGGCATAATCTCAGATTTTACTTTTTCAGGCTCAACGTTTTCAGCTGCCCAGAGGACGGACTGACTGACAGTCATATCCAAGAAGTCTTCCCAAGCCTCGGCTTCTAACTTTTTAGCCCGTTTTGGATCTGCCTTCATAATGGCCTGCATAGCAGCTTCAGTTCTCATGAAAATCGGAAATTTACCCTCAAACATATCCAGCATCATCGCATGGTTACGCAAACAGGTAGGCACTGGCTTGGTGGTACCATATGGTGCATATTTTTCTAAATCAGGCTTTCTGGTTTCGATGTAATTCTCATCAAAGGCGTTAGTAGCATAGGCCTTGAAGAGTAAGAACCAAGCACCGACAGGACCATAACCGTCTTTGTAACGGGCAGGCACGAACCGGCATTCCATGTTAACCATCGGAGCACCGACTTCTAACATCATGGAATAGGTAGAACCAGCATTCCATGGTGGATACCAAGCACGGCCATAACCTTCACCAGTAGAACGTGGCCGGAAGATGTGAACAGCACCACCACACGCACAAATGATGGCTTTGGCCTTAATATAATAGAACTTGTTCTCTCTTACGCTGAATCCTACCGCACCAGCGATTCTGTTGGGCACTTTTTCGTCAAGGAGTAATTTGACGATAAAAACACGTTCAAGAATGTTTTCTTCACCCAAAGCATTTTTGGCTGCTTCAGCAACGATAGGTTTATAAGATTCACCGTGAATCATTATCTGCCATTTTCCTTCACGGACATACTTACCTTCCTCATTTTTCCAAATAGGAAGACCCCATTTTTCAAAAAGGTGAACAGAAGAGTCAACATGGCGAGCAACGTCATAAACTAAGTCTTCTCTGACGATACCCATTAAATCCTGACGCACATAACGGACAAATTCTTCAGGGGTATGTTGTCCAGTGGTGCCTCCTACTTCAGGTGCAGCCCGACCACTCATACCAATATAAGTGTTAATAGCAGATAATCCCTGCGCCACAGCACCACTTCTTTCCATGGCAGCTTTGTCAACTAAAAGCACTTTTATATCATCGCCAGCCCAATATTTGGCCTCAACTGCTGCCCCACAGGCAGCCATACCGCCACCGACAATTAACAAGTCGGTACTGATTTCAACAACTTCAAAATCTGCCATAACTATTTACCTCCTAAAAAATTTATTTCTCATTATTTCTTTGTGGTGGGTAATTCATTTACTTCTAAAGTCTCTGGTTCGGAGAAAAGCCAGAGATCACCAAGCTTGGAACGATCTGCCGCCGGATATCCAGCATAAACATCAATCGAACCTTCAGGAGTAGTCCGAATAGGAAATTTAAATCTCTTAATCATGCCGTTTCTGAATTTAACCGTCCACATAATAGCATCTGTTCCCCGCATCGGGATAACACTGGCTCCCAACGGGCAGAAATCGGTATATCCTCTAACTTCGATTGCTTGCTGCGGGCAGATTTTAACACAAGAATAACATTCCCAACACATCTCAGGCTCTTGATTGTAAGCCTTCATGATTTCTCTGTTTAAAACCATCAAATCATTAGGACAAATATACTGACAGGCTGTCCTCGGGGCTGATTGACACCCGTCACACTTATCTACTTTAACGAAACTTGGCATATCCACACCTCCTAATCATAAAACTTTAAAATGAACTTCTAAAAAAACCACAATTCATACTCCTAAAGAGAATATAAAAATGCTACTCTACCCTTTCCTCACCCCCTTTCTACAAAATATTCCTATCTCTGCCGCACTATCCCATTTTCCCAAAGGATTTATAACACAGATAGTATTGCATGTCAAGAAAAAAATTATCCCAAAATCCTCATTTGCCCTACAAGAAACCCCGCAAGTGTGCTAAAATAA
>JAGHCL010000036.1 GCA_021160485.1 Candidatus Desulfofervidaceae bacterium | reverse complement strand
GGAGGACAGCTATTTATGAATTTTTAGAAATAACTCCACGGATAAAAGAGCTTATCTTAAAACAGGCATCCTTAGAAGAGCTCCGTCAAGCAGCCAAAGCAACAGGTATGCAAACGCTTCAGGAGAGTGGAATAAAAAAGGTAATGAAAGGTATTACTACTTTTGAAGAAGTAATGAGAGTGGTCTAATGCCTCTTTTTTCATACAGGATAGTTGATACCCACGGTAGGAAACTTCAAGGAGAAATAGAAGCCGAGAGTCGGGAAAAGCTGGTTGAAAATTTTCAGAAGCAGGGTTTTACTGTCCTTTCGGTAAAACCAAGTTCAAGTAGAAGTTTTGCCTCTTCAATTTCTCTATTTTTTTTGCAAAATAAAATTAAAACCAGTGATTTATTAGTAGTATTCTCTCAGCTTGCCGCCATGCTGGAAGCGGGTATCCCTTTAATTGATGCCCTGAAAAGTCTAGCTGAAGAATCAGAAAAAAAGTCTTTAAAAAAAATTTTGAACATGGTGACCCAAAATATATCTCAGGGAGATACATTTGCCAATGCCTTGGCAAAAACTAAAATTTTTACTCCCTTGGTTATTAATTTGGTGAAAACAGGTGAAGCCAGCGGGCATCTGGATATTACCCTACGGCAGTTGGTCAAGTATTTAGAGGATGTTCATGGTTTGAAACAACAAATTAAATCAGCTCTTACCTACCCCGTTTTTCTTATTTTGTTTGCTATTACCGCTGTAATTTTTATGTTGACTACGATTGTTCCTATCTTTGCAAAAATCTATGCCCGATTTAAGGTTCCTTTACCTTTGCCCACTCGGATATTGCTTTATATAAGTGACAGCCTAAAGCAGCACATAGGTATTTTTTTGATAATGTCAATAAGTTTAGTTATCTTATTTTTGATGGTGAGGAATACGAAAAAAGTCCGTTTGGTTTTAGATAGGCTTAAGCTTAAGCTACCTTTGATAGGCCCACTTATTAAAAAAGTTACTTTAGCCCGTTTTGCTGCTTCTTTTAGCATTCTTATAAAAAGTGGAATCCCTGCCATTGCTGCCTTAAAACTAGCTCGGGAGATAGTCCGAAATAAAGTTATAGAGATGGCCCTTAATGAGGCCATTTTTGCTGTAGAACAAGGAGATTCCTTGGCCGATGCCTTGAAAAAAACCAAAGTCTTTCCAGAATTGATTATACAGATGACTTCTACAGGTGAAAAAACGGGTATGCTTGATGTGATGTTAGAAAAAGTCGCTCGGTTTTATGATGATCAGGTAAAACTGGCTGCCAAAAATTTAACCACCATGATTGAACCGGTTATGATTATTATTCTAGGAGGAATTATCGGATTTATTCTTTTATCCATTTTCCTGCCTATCTTTAAACTAGGGCAGGTGGTTAGAGGGTGAGTGTGTGGAGGTGCGGCTATGTAAATGAGCAATGGGTAAAAGTGTTAAAACGCTCAAAGTTAGCACCCAGGACAGTGAAAAGGCAAATTTATCTAACACATCAAGCGTATAGCAAGTATTTGCACAGCACTCGGCCAAACTGTTTTTTAATCTAGAGTTCAGACCAAGAAACTCTTTTTAGGTCATAATTAAAACCATATGAAAGACCTAATCTAGGTTCAACAATATCGCCTGTGATTACTTGAGCATCATAATATATAGTCCAGTTTACACCCAATTTTACTTTTCCTTGGGCTAATATTGTGCCCTTAAAGATACCACCGCTAGGTTCTGTCTTATGATGACACCAACATCCACATGTAGAGCTGCTACTTACACCTTTGAACTCAACATCGTCCCGACAGCAAATAATCCCATTTATTATATTACTAGAATCACTACCTGTAATAACAACAGCACTATCGTTGTTATACTTATTATAAGCAATCAAGGTCAATCGACCTGTATCACCTGTAGTAACAGGTTCATAACTTTTCTTCTTACATCTGCATTTCCTACCTTTTTCTACTTGGGTGTCTAAATAAATAGAACCTGTGGCAACAAAGGTGATGTTTTTATTTGACCAATTACCATAAAGATGAATATCACCATCTACAAAAATTAGTTTGACGTCGTTTCCTTTTTCGTCCTTTGGTATTGTTCCATCATAGAAACTCTGACTTTCATTGCGAATTACCATTTGACGACCTTTAAAATAGTCTTTGAAGGTATCTAACGAATCGAATAACCCAGGCGGAAGAGCAACTTGGTTTCCTATTTCTACCTCGCCCTTTACTTCAGCCAAAGTTTCTGAATAATAGTGGTACTTACAACAACCACCACCGATGCAATTTTTGTGGTGCCATTTACCCCATCTATAACTGCCAGTTGGGTCTACATAGTAAATATCTTCCCCTGCCCCAATGGCTACACCATGACCTAAGGAACCAGGAAGTGTTAATATTCCTTTTTCTTTTAATGTTTGTTTTTTTGTTTTGCCTTTCTCCACACAAGTGCTTACTGAGGCTTTTGAAATTAAGTAAAACTTGATTCCCCCCTTCTCAGTTACACCTTCGGTTTTTTGGGTTAAATAAATCCAATTGTCTGTAGCCGGATGGAGTTCATCAAAGATAGGTAAAAAAGTGTCATCTCCAGCCTTTATTACCACTGACTTATCTGTTACATCTTCTCTCAATACATCTGTATACTGAAGCCACCAATGTCCCATTTGGAGGCCGGCTTCAGCCTGCCAGAAGGCCTGACTTTGAGTGAGGTTTTGTTTGCTCAAATTGCTTTCTATTCTGGCAAAGGCAAATAGAAGCAAACCCAGTACCACCAGGGCTATCCCTATACTCAGGGTAGAAACGAGTGCTATGCCATTTTGATTCAACTTCCACATCCTAGCCTCCGAAATTCCGACAGTAAATAGAGGATGAAAAGCTACAATCATGACCCAAAGGGCTTACTAGATTTAAATCAATCTTTACCCCGTTGTGAATTTCAGAAATCCCTTCTGCTTGTAAAAAATTTTTCAAGGTATCATCTTCTAATTCTTCTGATGTTAATTCTTGATTACTCTCTGGATAACTAAAGTGAATATCTACTGTATAGTGGATAAAAGTGCTTGGAATGATTATTTCTGGCTCTGAGAGTTCACCATTATATTTATACCTAAATTTGAGGCTATTTCCATCCTGATAAAAATAAGCCAGGTAATAAATTTCTCTGCTATTATCTTGAGGATCTGGTTCAGAAAGAAGAACAGTCAACTTTTTATCACTACCTGTTTTATTGCTTTCAATTGCTACCCCCTTAGCCTCCAAAATACCGAAGGATTTCAGACTGCCGTTAACTTGCCTCTTTAAAGATTTCAGCGAATTAAGAGCAAAATTCCCCTCCCGGTGTAGTTCTACTCTGGCTTGATCCTTGTCATAAGCGGTATTAAAATTGACTGAAAAATAAGATAGTCCCAGTAGAAATAAGGCCGCAATTACACAGGTAACTAACAACTCAATTAAAGTAAACCCGGCTGTTCTGTAAACATAGAGGTTAAATCTTTTATTCCTGTTTTTAATAAAGACAAACATCGCTTGCATAAAGGTAGTTTTTAAATTTTAAGGCACTACCATGGTTTTAATATTTATAATTTCTTTGTCGGGTTCAGAAAGTTTGTCCACTATCTTCACTGTCCAGAGGTAATAATCTACTTCTCCGTTTTTGGTCCCATTGGCTGGATCATCTACTAGGATAGGGGTCCAAACCATAACTAAGTCATCGTCTGAATTATCAAGTGTTCCCCGGTTATTTAAAACCTGTTGCCCTCCTGTCTGAACAGGATTTTTCTTAACTTCTTCCAATTTACTCTCGGCTAATGATAAATACCTACGTTGGAGGTTAGAAGTTTCTAAACGCCCTCCTCCTAAGCCAAACATATAAGCAATGGCTACGGCCATGACCGCTAGGATCACGGCCGCAACTAATACTTCTATTAAAGTTAAGCCTTTCTCTTCCTCTAACATAGCTACTCACTTGTTGAAGATGTTCCACTGCTAGGAAATGGATAGTCTTCAAAATCACCTCCCCCTGTCCAAGAAGATCCTTCAGTGGTATCATAAGTGTAAGTAATAGTATCTCTCTTTGTTATCCCCCCGGTACCATTTCCTTTAGCCGTAATGGTAAAACTGTTTGAACCAGAAGAACTATATGTGTAAGTAAAGTGATTATCAGGATCATTTTTATTGTAATAGTCTTTTGCATCAAGGTTTGTAGGGAACGACCCAGTTGAAGAATAATAGCCCTTTGCCGCTTGAGCAATCGCCCCGATTACACCCATTGCCTCACTTGCATAGGCCTTTTTGGTGTAATTTGTGTAAAGAGGCACTGCTACTGCCGCCAGAATAGCCAAAATTACCAAGACCACTAACAATTCAATTAACGTAAACCCCTTTTTCTTTTTCAATAACCATTTAGCCATAAAGCTACCTCCTTCAACTTGTTTTTGATGTAGTATATTATGCAAGTTTTATACCAAACAAAAATTAGCTTATTTCAGGGCTTTTTCAATTTTGCCAGACCTGAATAATAACAAACTCTGTAGCTCAAACTACAAAATTTGTCACCTATTTTTGAAGTCTTTTGCCTTAATACCATATTTCTTCACCCGATGCCAGAGACTCCTCTCACTAATGCCTAAGATCTCCGCTGCTCGGGTTTGTACACCGTGCGTTTTCCTCAAGGCGTCAATAATTAGCCTTTTTTCTATTCCCTCTATAATTTCATCCAGATTCTTCTCCCTGATTTCCTCAGTTGTTCCTAGGAGATAATAAGGTAACTCCTTAGAAGTAATCAATTTCCTAGGAGCTAAAAGAACAGCCCTTTCAATATAGTTTTCTAATTCACGTACATTTCCCGGCCAATGATATTGATAAAGTAAGCCCAACGCTTCTTGGGAGATGCCAGTTACTTTTTTGTTAAATTTTACATTATATTTTCTTATAAAGTGTTCAATTAACAAGGGTAT
>JAGHCL010000009.1 GCA_021160485.1 Candidatus Desulfofervidaceae bacterium | reverse complement strand
CTCCTAAAATAAGAGCCTCTTAACTTTACTCTTCTTAAAAGTTTTGATATTATTTTTGCATATTCATTTAAATTCAGTCTTTATTAAGGAAAGAGGGATGGAGAAATTTTTACCTGTTGTCCTGGCTGCTGGTAAGGGAACTCGGATGAAGTCAAGATGGCCTAAAGTTTTACATCCTCTTTTAGGCAAACCTTTACTTACTTATGTCCTAGAAGCATTACGGCATCTATCTTTTCCAGAGATTGGAGTAGTGATAGGATATAAAGCCGAAGAGATTCAAGAAATTATAAAAGGCTCTGATATTAAATTTATCCTTCAGACAGAACAATTGGGCACCGGACATGCTTTATTATGTGCTACTTCCTTTTGGGAAAGAGCAGAAAATGTGCTGGTTTTAAATGGTGATGTGCCTTTGTTGGAGAGTTCTACCCTTCAAGAATTGATGGATGTCCATCAGGAACAAAAAGCAGCCATCAGTTTTTTAACGGCAAAGGCAGAAGATCCAACTCAATATGGGATAGTACTTCGCAATGTCCAAGGTCAGGTGGTAGGTATTCAGGAGGTTACTGAAAGAAGTGGAAGAGATAGTAGTTCTCAAGAAATAAATGCAGGTATTTATTGTTTTAAGACGAGTTTCTTAAAAAAATATTTGTCTTTTTTACAACCTAACCCGAAAAAAGGCGAGTATTACATCACCGATTTAATTTCTATCGCCGCAAAAAATCAAGAAAAAATAGCAATTCGAGAAGCCCCTTTTCCCGAAATTATAGGTATAAATAACCGGTTAGAATTGGCTAAAGCAGCTCAAATATTACAACAAAGAATTTTAGATAGACATATGCTTCAGGGTGTGAGTATAATTGATCCTAGTTGTACTTACATAGAGTCAGATGTAGAAATTGATAACGATACTGTGCTAGCCCCAGGGGTATATCTTCAAGGAAGGACAAAAATTGGTCGGGAATGCTACATAGGCTCAGGCACAGTGGTAAAAGATAGTAAGATAGGTAATGAAGTAGAAATAAAGCCTTATTGTGTTATTACAGAGAGCGTGATAGAGGATAAAGCAACCATTGGTCCTTTTGCTCATTTACGCCCAGGTACTTACATCGCCACTAATGCCCGTATTGGTAATTTTGTGGAGGTAAAAAAAAGCTATGTTGGAAAAGGGAGCAAGGCTTCCCATTTAACTTATTTGGGTGATGCCGAAATTGGCAAAGATGTAAATATTGGCGCGGGCACAATCACCTGTAATTATGATGGAAAACGAAAACACAAAACGGTCATAGAAGATAATGCCTTTATTGGAAGTAATACTGCTCTTGTTGCCCCGGTGAAAGTAGGCAAAGCCGCATTAGTAGGAGCAGGTTCGGTTATCACTGAAGATGTTCCTCCAGATACGCTGGCCATTGCTCGTGCTAGACAGGTGCATAAAATGAAGAAAAGGGAGTGAATATGTGTGGCATTGTTGGCTATATTGGGTTTCAGGATTGCTCTTTTTTGCTCTTGGATGCTCTAAAGCGGCTTGAATACCGGGGATATGACTCGGCTGGTATTGCAGTTATTAAAGGTGGTGCGATAGAGTATCGCCGTTGTCAAGGGAAGTTATATCAACTAGAAGCATTACTCCGAGAGAGACCTGTAAAAGGAAATGTGGGTATTGGGCATACTCGTTGGGCAACCCATGGAGCCCCGTCAGAAATAAATGCCCATCCCCATGTTGTTGGTCCTGTGGCCATTGTGCATAATGGTATTATTGAAAATTACTTGGACCTGAAAGAGGAATTGCAACAACAAGGGGCTAAATTTTCTTCACAAACCGATACCGAAGTGATTGCTCAACTCATTGCCTATTTTTTGCAAGAAGGGATTTTCCTGGAAGAAGCAGTAAGAAAGACCATCAACAAACTGGAAGGTTCTTTTGCCTTAGCTATTTTATGTGCCCAGGAGCCAAACCGATTAATCGCTGTACGAAAGGAAAGTCCTTTGATTATAGGTTTGGGAGAAGGAGAATATCTTATTGCTTCAGATGCTCCAGCCCTACTGCCTTATACTAAAAAAGTGGTTTTTATGAACGATGGAGAGATGGCTATTTTGAGCAGTGAGGGAATAGAATTAAAAAGCTTTTCCGGTCAACCTCTTTCTTTCCAGCCCGTGGTGCTTCCTTGGACTCCCCTCATGGCTGAAAAGGCAGGCTACAAACACTTTATGCAAAAAGAAATTTTTGAACAGCCTCGGGCTATTGCTGATACGGTAAGATCACGTGTTGATTTAGAAAGGGGGAAAGTATTTTTTGAAGAATTTTGCCTTTCTCTTGAAGAGTTGAAAGAGATTGAAAAAATCTGGATTGTGGCCTGTGGGACCTCCTGGCATGCTGGATTGGTGGGGAAATATATGTTGGAAAAACTTTGCCGCATTCCAGTAGAGGTAGATTTGGGTTCAGAATTTCGTTACCGTGACCCAATTATTAATGAAAAAATGCTTCTTATTCTCATATCCCAATCTGGCGAAACAGCCGATACACTGGCGGCGTTAAAGGAGGGGAAGGCAAAAGGCGCCAAGACACTGGGAATTTGTAATGTTCTGGGAAGCACTTTGGCTCGAGAGTGTGACCACGTTATTTATACCCACGCCGGTCCAGAAATAGGAGTGGCTTCTACCAAGGCCTTTACCACCCAACTCTCAGTGCTTTATTTATTGGCTGTCTATTTTGCTTCTCTTTTAGGCAAGCTTACTACTGAGGAATGCAAAGCTTATCTCTCTGACTTGTTAAAGTCACCAGGATTGATAGATAATATTCTAAAACAGTCAGAAGAAATAGAAAGGCTTGCACCTGAATACAGTAAGGCTGAGGATTTTTTATACCTAGGCCGGGATATTTATTTCCCTATTGCCCTTGAGGGGGCGCTAAAGCTAAAGGAAATTTCTTACATTCATGCAGAGGCCTATGCAGCCGGAGAGATGAAACACGGCCCCATTGCCTTAATAGATGAAAATATGCCAGTAGTGGTGCTAGCCCCACAGGGGAAAACATATCCTAAAGTGCTGAGCAATATGGAAGAAGTGCGGTCTAGAAAGGGAAAAATCATTGCTTTGACTGAACTTGGGTGTGAGAAAATAAGCGAAAAGGCCCGAGATATTATTTATATACCCTCTACTAGTAATCCATTTTTAAAGGCGATTTTACTTACCATCCCGCTGCAATTGTTGGCCTATTATATTGCTGTTTTTAGAGGTACGGATGTAGATCAACCCCGTAATCTGGCCAAAAGTGTGACAGTGGAATAGATGTCTTTGGAAAAATATAAACAAAAAAGGCTCTTTACTGAAACCCCTGAACCACCGGGAGAAGTAGTTGAACAAACACCCTCTATCTTTGTTGTCCAGGAACACCATGCCTCCCACCTCCATTGGGATTTTCGTTTGGCGATGGATGGGGTGTTAAAAAGCTGGGCCATTCCTAAGGAACCGCCTACGGAAAAAGGGATAAAGAGGTTGGCTGTTCAGACAGAGGACCATCCTTTAGAATATGCTGACTTTGAAGGAGAAATTCCTCCAGGGCACTATGGAGCAGGAAAGGTAATCATTTGGGATAAAGGCACTTATGAGCTGTTAAAAAAAGAACCAGAAAAGTTAGTTTTTAAACTGGAAGGGAATCGGCTTAAAGGCACTTATGTCCTGTTACGGTTTCCTAAAGCAGGACCTAAAAACTGGCTCTTTTTCCGAAAAGGTTAACCAGTTCATAAAAGGTATAATCCCGTAGCATTTCATAACAATCTGTGAAAATGACTTTACCTCAATAATTAGTAATGTATAATCAGTAACTAGTGATGGGAGGTTGGTAAAACTTATTCCCTATTACACATAACTATTTCTTACCGCCCCTTTACACCACCAATTTGGTAGAAAATATAAATAGACAGATAGAACGCATTAGGATAAATCTTGGAGGTTACTTCCAGTCTCCTGAAGTGTTGGAAATAAATGTGTATTTACAGTTTAAGCGTCT
>JAGHCL010000183.1 GCA_021160485.1 Candidatus Desulfofervidaceae bacterium | reverse complement strand
TAGAAAAAGACCGCCAGGTGGGCCTGACTTATTTCCAAGCAGGTCAATATAAGCAAGCCCAGCGTGTCTTTGAAAAAATCCTTACCCAAGCACCAAAGGCGGTAGAAGTATATAATGATTTAGGCATGGTTTATGTGAAAATAGGCGAGCTAGATAAAGCAGTAAAACTGTGGCTTAAGGCCCTTTCTTTAAATCCTAATTTCCTTACCGCACGGTATAATCTTATTCGGGCATATATTGATAAAAAAGAATATGATAAGGCCATTTTACATTTAAAGACAATTATCAAAGATTTCCCTCACGAAGTGAAGGCCTATAATACTTTAGGGGTGATTTACTGGGTGCAGGGTCAGACTGAGCAGGCTGAGGCCGTTTTTAAAAAGGCCATTGAAATAAAGCCTGATTACAGCATAGCTCGCTTTAATCTAGCGCGTCTTTATGTAGGAAAGGCGATAATAGAGTATCAACAGCTTTATCAGCAAAATCCTACAAACGAAGAGCTCCGGGCAGAGTATGAACGTATCCTTCAGGTAAACCCTAAGAGTGCCAGGGCACATTTTCTTCTAGGTAAACTTTATCAAGAGGAAGGCGATTTTAATAAAGCTATAGCCGAGTATCGTTTGGCTGCCGGGCTGGACGAGGAGTATGGTGTTTCTTTTTTTATCCACCAGGCTCAGATGGCCAAAGAAGATGGACAATTGGAAAAGGCTGCCCGGAACTATGAGATTGCTTTAGCCTTAGCACCAGAGAAGAAAGAAATTTATTATACTTTAGGTGAAATTTATTACTTGTTAAAAAAATATATAAAAGCCCTTTCTGTGTTAAAAAAAGCGGCTGTTGCTTTGCCAGAACAGGCTTATGTCCATCATTATTTGGGTTTAACTTACTACCAACTGGGTCAATATGAGAAGGCAATGGGTGCCTTTAAAAAGGCCCTTGCCCTAAAAGACGATTATCAAATTCACTATGGTTTGGGCCTGACTTTTGAAGCTATGGGAAAATATGACCTGGCCCGCCAGGAGTATGAACGGGTGCTTGCCTTAAATCCTCATTTAGGTAATCAAATTAAAACCAAATTGTCTTTAGTTAAACCTCTATCTACAAAAATTTCTTCAGATACGAGTATTAAAGACTTTATTCAGAAATGGCGTAACTATTGGCAACATGAAGATTTGGCTGCCTATGCAGCTTGTTATAGTCCTAGATTTTATAGTCAGGAAATGGATTTGAAGGCATGGTTGGCCTGGAAACAAAGGATTTTTTCTAAACGAAATAATATCAAAATAGAGATCAAGGACTTGAGAATTAATCACACAGGCAAGATGACAATTGCATGTTTTCATCAGTATTATCGAGATGATAAACACGAAGACGAAGGGGAGAAGTGTCTTTATTTGGAAAAATGGCAAAAGGACTGGCGCATCATTAAAGAAGAATGGCATCCTCAAGTAGCGAATAGTAATTAGTAAATAGTGACTGGTAAAAAGCTTATATTGACTAATTCCCTCAAAACCTATAGATATTATAGTTCAAAAATAGGAACATAAGAATGCGAGCAAAAGCGATTATAATATTGGGATTGGTTTTTGGATTAAGCTGGATTCCACATGTAAAGGCAGAGGAGCTTCCTCCTTTAGTGGAGCAATATTTAAAAAATGGATGTTTTGATAAGGCTAGAGATTATTTAGTAGAGATTTCTCGCAAAAGGCCGGCTTCAAAAGAGATTAATCGGGCTCTGGCCCGAATATATCTATTCATGGCTGTGAAGGAATTATGGAAGACTGGTTCGGCAGAAGATCTAAAAAAGATAAGACAGCTGCTAGAAATTAATCCTAATGACCCTATTGCTCTTTATTATTTAGGTAAGGTAGAGTGGTTGTTGAAAGACCAAGAGATGGCTTTGAACTGTTTTAAAAAGGCCCTTGAGTATGACCCGCTTTATACCAATGCAGCTTTAGATCTGGCCCTGCTGCATGAGGCTAGAGGTGAGTATAAAGAAGCAAAACAAGTAGTGGAAGAACTTATGCAGCGAGAGACAAGAAATGGGAAGATAAAGACATCGTATATGGAGGAGCTTTTAAAGAGGTTTTCTTGGGAAGAGGGTTTCTTAGAAATTCCCTTAGGTAAAATTCCGTTAAATATAATTGCCTTACCTCCAGGAAAGGTGTGTTTGCTTGTAGATAAGGAAAAACAGCGCTTGCTTTTTTACACTATTACCCCAAAAGGAATGCAGTTAAAGCAGGTTTTCCCCTGCACAACGGGGAAAAATCATTTTGATAAGTTTAAAGAGGGAGATAACAATACACCTGAAGGGGTATATTTTCTGAAAAGATTGATTGAGGGGACAGACCTCAAAAAATTTGGGGATGATTATGGGAATATGGCCTTTGTGTTGGATTATCCCAATTTGTTTGACCGATTCTTAGGGAAAGATGGCCATGGTATCTGGTTACATGGAACCAATCATGATTTCAAGCCCTGGTTGCCCCAAGCTACACGAGGATGTATAGTGATGACCAATGCTGATTTACTTGAGCTCTCTCACGCTATTCGGCTTGATGAGACACCTTTAGTAATCACTAAAGAAATTAAATGGATTAGTCCTCAGGAAAATCAAAAATGGCGTAAGGAAATTAATGCTTTTTTAAAACGCTGGAAGAAGGCCTGGGAGAATAAAGATTTTGATACCTATGGAAGTTGTTATCATCCTAAGTTTCACACTGGGGGTTATACTTTAAAAAGCTGGCTTGAACATAAACGCCACCTGGCTAAAAGGCGGAAGAATATCCGGGTTAGCTTTAATAACATAGAGATTTATTTTTACAATTGCTACCCCTACTTAG
>JAGHCL010000188.1 GCA_021160485.1 Candidatus Desulfofervidaceae bacterium | reverse complement strand
TTTATAAATCCCCATGCTATTTTTGTCGGATTGCTTTTTGCAGCTATTATGCCTGTTGGAATGCCTTGGTGGGCAATCCCAATAGGTTTGTTTATGGGGCTTTTGTTTGGGCAATATGTTTATGGTGGTTGGGGTAGCAATCCTTTTAATCCTGTTTTGGTTGGTTGGGCCGTTTTGAAACTCTCTTATCCTGGTTATATGGATATTTCAGGTAGTGTTTTAGGTGCTTTAAAATTGGAAGGTATTGGAGCGCTGGTTGAGGATTATAGTTATTTTAGCGAAGGGTATGGCATTGAAGGAATATCAGGATTTGGGGCAAAACTTAAGCTTTTATTTAAAATCTTATTTGAGTGGAAAACAGGCCCTTGGGCAGATCAATTAATAAGTTATGTGGGGGGCATTTGTGCCCTGGCTATTATAATTGGTGGGCTTTACCTCCTTTGGAAACGTTATATCAGTTGGCATGCTCCAATAGGTTTTATTTTGACCGTTTTTGTCTTTTCTGTGCTTTTTTATAAAGGAGACAAGGCCTATCTTTACCCTTATCTTCTTATTCAGTTATTTACAGGAACCACTCTTTTGACGGCTTTTTTCCTGGTTACTGATCCTATTACTACTCCCTTTACTGGTATTGGAATGTTTATTTTTGGTATTTTGGTAGGGGTAGTAACTATGGTGGGACGTTTATGGGGGTCTTGGATAGAACCAGCGTTTTTTGGGGTTTTAGTGGCCAACTCTCTAACCCCTTTAATAGATAGAGTGATTAAACCAAAACCTTTTGGGAGGGTGAAAAGCAGTGCTTAAACTCTTGCTAAGATTAGTGGCGGTCCTTACAGGCTTTTGTGTGGTTTTTTCCTTTTTTCTTGCACTGGTTAAAGAGGGAACGAAAGAACAAATTGAATATCAGAAATTGAAGGCCTTAGTAGCGCCAGCGGTGAAAGCAGTTTTGCCCCCGAGCGACAATGACCCTATTGCAGATAGAATAAAAGTTACTCTAGAAGGCGAAGGGAAAAAGGCAAAAGTGGTAACAGTGTTTCCTGCTAAAAAGGGTGGTAAGCTTTTTGCCTTGGCTTACTCTGGAGTGGGTTCTGGGCACGGAGGTCCAGTAGAGTCATTAGTGGCTGTTACAATGGATGGCAAGATAATAGGAGTAAAAGTAGTAAAACACTCGGAAACTCCGGGTATTGGCGATAAAGTTGTCAATTCACCCGAATTTATGAACCAATTTAAAGGAAAATCTTTAAATAGCAAGATAGCTCTTGATTCTCAAGGAGGTGAGATTCAAGCTGTAAGCGGTGCGACAGAGACTTCAACCGCTATTACACAAAGTGTGGCGAATGCGATGAAAATTTTTCCTGTGATTAAAAACCAAGTTTTACAAAAAACAAGTTAGGGGTTGAGACAATGAGTAGATTAGTACAGGAATTTACTAAAGGCCTATGGAAGGAGATCCCTCCTTTTCGCCTAGTGTTAGGTCTTTGTCCTGCGTTGGCCTGCAGTACTACTGTAGATAATGGTTTCGGTATGGGTATGTGTCTTACTTTCGTTCTGACATGTTCGAATTTATTTGTTTCTATGTTGCGGAAGATTATTCCAGAGGAAGTTCGTCTTGCTTGTTTCATTGTTATTGTGGCAACGTTTGTTATTATTGTGGAGCTGGTAACTCAGGCTTATTTTTATCCCCTGTATTTGGCGTTAGGTATTTTTATTCCATTAATTGTTGTTAACTGCATAGCCTTAGGAAGAGCGGAGGCTTTTGCTTCTAAAAATCCTGTAATTTATTCTATTATGGATGGTTTAGGAATAGGTTTGGGTTATACTTTATCATTAATGACTGTTGCTTTGTTTAGAGAACTTTTAGGAAAAGGAACCCTTTGGGGACATCATATAATGTGGTCTGGTTTTCAGCCGATCAGCTTTTTGCAAAAGGCCCCTGGCGCTTTTGTTTGTTTAGGCCTTTTATTAGGTATTATGAATTTGTTTGGTTCAGAAAAATAAAATTTGAGGAGTAAAAAGCGATGCATAACGAGGTGTGGACTTTTTCTGATTACATTATGCTGGTTATTTCAGCAATTTTCATTAACAACATTTTGCTCATCAGATTTTTAGGGAACTGTCCATTTTTAGGCACTTCCAAGCGGATGGATACAGCAGTCAGTATGTCCCTTGCCGTGGTTTTTGTTTTAACTTGTACGGGGCCTATCACTTGGTTTATCCAGCATTACTTATTGGAAAAGTATGACATTGTTTATATCCAAACCTTAGCTTTTATTCTTACTATTGCCGTTTTTGTACAGCTGGTAGAAATGGTGATTAAGAAAATCAGCCCTCCTCTTTACCGGGCTTTGGGTATTTATCTTCCTCTAATCACCACAAACTGTGCTGTTTTTGGAACATGTATTTTAAATATCCGCGAGAAATTCAACTTGATGCAGACTATCGTTTTTTCTTTCTCTTCTGCAGTAGGTTTTGGGTTGGCATTGGTCATCATGGCTGGTCTTAGAGAGAGATTTAACTTTGCTCGTATTCCCAAAAACTTTCAAGATACAAGCATTGGCCTCATTACAGCTGGATTAATTGGTTTGTCCTTTTATGCCTTTCAAGGATTAGTAAAATAGGAGCTGAGCAATGGGAGGAATATTACAAGCAACAATCTATCCAATAATGGTTATGGGCGGTTTGGCTGTTGTCTTTGCCCTCATGTTGGGTATTGCTTCAAGGGTGTTTTATGTGTATGTTGATCCTAAGGTAAAGGCAGTAGAAGAACTTTTGCCTGGGGCCAATTGTGGCGGCTGCGGCTTTGCCGGGTGTTCTGATTGTGCTGCGGCCATTGTAGCTGGAAAAGCGCCGGTGACCGCTTGTGTGGCGTGCGGAACTGATATTCACGAACAGATAGCTCAAATTTTAGGTAAAACAGTGGAAGTAAAAGAAAAAGAGGTTGCTCACATCATGTGCCAAGGCACAAAAGATAAAGCCAAACGCCGTTTTCAGTATATGGGGATTGAAGATTGTCGGGCAGCAGTGGTGGTGGCTGGCGGAGACAAAGAATGTCAATATGGATGTTTGGGTTTAGGGACTTGCGTTAGAAGTTGCCCCTTTGGGGCTTTAAGTATGGGTGAAAATGGAATTCCCGTTGTGGATAGAGATAAATGCACAGGATGTGGGACTTGTGTAAGAGTATGCCCAAGAGGTATTCCTAAACTATTGCCTGTATCTCAAAAGATAGTTACTGTATGCAATTCACACGATGCACCTCCAGTGGTGAAAAAACTTTGTGAAGTAGGTTGTTTGGGTTGCGGAATATGTAAGAAGGTATGTCCTGAAAAGGCCATTGAGCTTGAAAATTTCTTATCTGTGGTTGATCCATCTAAATGTACATTATGTGGCAAGTGTATTGAAAAGTGTCCGACTGGGGCAATTCGGCAAATTTTGCCAGGTTAAATTAAGGAGTTTAATATGGCCAAGAAAATTTTAATTGCTATAGATGGCTCTGAGGCCTCTATGAAAAGCTTGTGGTATGTAAGTGAGACTATTGGAGGATGCAAGGAAATCAAGATAACTCTTCTTTCCATTTTACCTGAAGTATCCAAAGGGTTAGAAAATTTATTGGGTCCGGACTATATCAATGCGATACCGGGTTTTAGGGATAAGGTGGGTAATATAGAACAGCTAAAACGTCAACGGGAAGGTGAAATGAAGGCGGCTCTTGAAAGGGGGAAGGAACTACTTAAAAAAACAGGTATTCCTGAAGAGAATATTGATATAAAAGTGCGGAGTAAAAAAGAAGGAATTGCTAAAGATATTTTAAGAGAGCTTGAAAAGGGAGGATATGATACAATTGTTGTGGGCAGACGTGGTTTAACGGGTGCCTTTTTCATGGGAAGTATTTCAGATAAAATAGTTAAATATGCCAAAAATTGTGCTGTTTGGGTTGTAGATTGATGTCTATACGGGAAGAGATAGGGACAGTAGTAGAAACTTGGAATCAGAAAGCTAAAGTAATGGTAAAACGGAGTTCTGAATGCGAACTCTGTAAAGCTTCAGGTTTGTGTGGGGTGCTAAATAAACAATACATGGTTCTTGAAGCTGAAAATCCCTTGGGTGCTAAAAAGGGACAAAAAGTGGTTGTTTCGCTAACAAGCGAGGAAGAGTTAAAAGCTGCATTTATTGTTTATGGCATCCCTCTTATTGGTTTTTTTATAGGCGCCCTATTAGGTTGTTGGCTTAACATAGGGAACAATCAAAATTTGTCTGTTTTTTTCTTTTCTATCCTTTTTTTGGTTCTGGCCTTTGGGGGTGTGAAAATCTATAGCAAAAGATACGAACATACATCTTTTTTCAAACCGGTAGTTACGAATATTTTAAATAAACCGTAATGAAAGTGAGGTGGAGTATGAAGAAGGTATTATTCTTAATAGTTCTGTGTTTGTTGTTTCTAGGGGTAAGAATGGCAGTTGCTACTGAGCATCCTACAGAAGCTGTTTCTACTGCTCATGAGGAGGTCACTCATAATGTTTCCGCACACCCTGAAGAGGCCGGACATGTAGAAAAGGGAGAGCATGAAGAGCATGAGGAGATAGGCGAATTCTTACCCTTATGGAGCTGCATTCCCTTTGCTGGTATATTGCTTTCTATTGCCCTGTTTCCTCTTTTTGCACCTCGTTTTTGGCATCATCACTATGGCAAAGTGGCAGCCTTTTGGGCTTTAGTTTTGGCCATTCCGTTTTTGATGGCCTATAAAGGTGCAGCTTTACACGCAATTTTGCATATTTATATTACTGACTACATACCTTTTATTATATTGCTCTGGGCCCTTTTTACCGTAGCTGGGGGAATCTATTTAAGAGGAACCCTAATAGGGACACCTTTGACAAATACGGCAATGATTGCCATTGGTACAGGTTTGGCTTCTTGGATGGGGACTACTGGAGCGGCTATGTTAATGATTCGTCCTTTCTTAAGAGCCAATAAAAACCGCAAATATAGAACCTTTATGGTCTGCTTTTTTATTTTTCTGGTGGCTAATATTGGGGGGGCCTTAACTCCTTTAGGTGACCCACCGCTTTTCCTTGGTTTCTTACACGGAGTGCCTTTCTTCTGGACATTTAAGATTTTGCCCCACATGTTATTTGTTGTTGGTTGTCTTCTTGTTATCTACTTTTTATTAGACCTTTATTATTATAAAAAAGAGGGAGTGCAGCCTTATACTGGAGAAAAAGAGCCTTTGAAGTTAGAGGGCTGGTATAATTTCTTCTTTTTGGGTGGTATTGTTGGAGCCGTGTTGATGAGTGGTTTGGTAGATTGGGGAACAGTGAAAATTTTTGGTATCCCCCGGTCCGTTCAGGATTTAGTCAGGGATGGGATTTTAATTTTGATGGGTATTCTCTCTCTATCGGTTACCCCAGCCAGGGTAAGAGAGGGTAATGAATTTAGCTGGGCTCCGATTGAAGAAGTGGCTTACCTATTTGCAGGTATTTTTATGACTATGATTCCCTGTCTGGCTATTTTAATGGCAGGAGAGAAAGGTGCAGCCGCACCCTTAATTAGGGCTGTCAAAGAGCCGGCACACTTCTTCTGGATTACAGGTACACTTTCCAGTTTTCTGGATAATGCGCCTACCTATCTTACCTTTTTCAGCACAGCCTTAGGTAAGTTCTACCCTGGTTTGTCTGAAGCAGTAGCGGTGAAAAAATTGATAGCCGAACATCCTGTCTTTTTGGAAGCTATTTCGGCTGGAGCAGTGTTTTTCGGTGCTAACACTTACATCGGTAATGCGCCAAACTTTATGGTGCGTTCAATTGCGGAAGAAACAGGCACACCGATGCCAAGTTTCTTAGGGTATATGTTTAAGTATTCTTGTGTATTCCTTATCCCGATGTTTGTGTTGGTAACCTTGATTTTCTATCATTAAGAGAGGTGATAAAATGGGAATTCGCAAAATACTTTTTGCCACGAAGTTCAGAGAGCTTTCTTTT
>JAGHCL010000101.1 GCA_021160485.1 Candidatus Desulfofervidaceae bacterium | reverse complement strand
CACTTACGGGGTTTCTTGTAGGACAAATGAGGATTTTGGGTACCTTACTCCTCTTTTGATTACATCACAAATGTGGTATATATTGCTATCATGCGAATTTTAAGATATTTCGGCATCTTTGTGCTCACTTGTATTCTGGCTATGGTTCTTTGGATAGGCTATCTTTTCTTTACTCTACCAAAGATCAAGCATTTAGAAGACTACCGCCCTGCCCTTGTTACTACCGTTTATGCCGATGATGGAGAAATTTTAGGTGAATTTTTTGTCCAACGCCGGTATTTTGTGCCATTGGATAAGATTCCCACTTATTTAGTCAAGGCCTTCATTGCAGCCGAAGATGAACGTTTTTACGAACATAAAGGTCTTGACTGGTTAAGCATGATTCGGGCAGCAATCAAAGACATCAGGGCCCGAGCCATCGTCCAGGGGGGAAGTACAATCACGCAGCAGACAGTAAAGTCTTTATTATTAAGTCCTAAACGAACCTTTTCTCGTAAGATGAGAGAAATTATACTTGCCTATCAACTGGAAAAAAATCTTACTAAAGAAGAAATTCTTACTATTTATTTAAACCAGATTTATTTTGGGCACGGGGCCTATGGTGTGGAAGCAGCGGCCCGGGTTTATTTCGGCAAGCATGTATGGGAGCTTAATCTAGCTGAAGCGGCCATGTTGGCTGGTCTTCCTAAAGGGCCAGCTTATTATTCTCCTTATAGGAATATGCAACGGGCAAAGACAAGACAGCAATATGTTTTGAACAGAATGGTTACTTGTGGTTATATTACACCGGCAGAAGCCGAACAGGCCTTCAATACACCCCTTATCCTTAACAGCTTAAATTACAAACACCCTGCTTGTGCCTATTTTCTTGAATATGTGCGGCAGTCTCTACTGAAAAAATATGGTTATGACCTTTTTTACAAAGGAGGTCTTTCCATCTATACCCCTGCCAATATTGCCCTGTATCAGGCTGCTCAGCAGGCCCTTTTAAGGGGTATAGCCGAAATTAAGGCCCGCCATCCCGAACAAACAGACGAAGATAAAATAGAAGGGGCCCTGCTTTGTCTGGAAACACACTCCGGATTTATCAAAGTCATGCTAGGAGGAAGAGATTTTGAAGTAAGCAAATTTAATCGGGTCATTCAGGCCCGGCGTCAACCAGGCTCTGCCTTCAAACCAATTATCTATGCTGCTGCCCTGGACAAAGGATACACGCCTGCATCCACTGTATATGACTATCCTTTCATTTACATCAATCGCACTCCTCAAAAGCAGACAGTATGGAAACCACATAATTATGAAGGCCGCTTCTACGGTCAGATTTCCCTGCGAGATGCCTTAGTCCACTCACGTAATGCCGTTACAGTCAGACTACTGCGGAATATTGGGGTGAAATATGTCATAGATTATGCCCGACGTCTGGGTATTTCATCTCCTCTGACCCCAGATTTATCTCTGGCCTTGGGGAGCAGTGGTGTCTCTTTACTGGAACTTACAACGGCCTACTCCGTCTTTGCCAATCAAGGACAATATATTAAACCTCTAGCAGTGATAAAAATAGTAGATCCGAGAGGAAATATTCTAGAAGAAAATACCCCTGAGCAGCAACCAGCAATTGGAGCAGATACGGCTTATCTTATGACAAACATTCTTGAAGATGTTGTAAAAAGAGGGACCGGACGGAGGGTTAGAGCTTTGAAGCGTCCTGCAGCAGGGAAAACAGGAACAACAAACAATTATACTGATGCTTGGTTTATCGGTTACACTCCCAATTTTGTTACAGGTGTCTGGGTAGGATATGACGATATGAAATCCTTGGGAAAACATGAAACAGGCGGTCGGGCAGCCGCCCCTATCTGGCTCTATTTCATGCAAGTGGCCGAAAAGAGCTTGCCAGTAAGACCTTTTTCTATTCCTCCGGGAGTGGTATTTGCTAAAGTGGACCCTAAAACGGGATTACTTACCTCCCCTGAAGACGCTAAAGGCAAGATAGAATGCTTTAAAAAAGGTGATTTGTCCCAAGGATTAAATTCCCTGAAGAAAAAAAAATCATTGTTTGAAACTATTTACAAAGACAGGAACTTTTAAAAACCAAATTTGCCTTTCAAAAAACGGCCACCTTCTTGCAAGAAAAACCATTTAGACATCTCTCTTCTCTATATTGACAAATGTAAAAATAAAGTATAAGCGATGAGCATGGAGCCAGGCTGGATAGAAATAGACCTGCAGGCTATCACTCACAATTTAAAGGAAATTAAAAGGATTATCGGTAAAGAAATTAAGACCATGCCGGTGGTAAAGGCCGATGCCTACGGACATGGCCTTGTCCCAGTATCCCAAACTTTGGTCCAAGCAGGGGCAGATTTTCTGGCAGTTAGTTATGTTGAAGAGGGCATAAAGCTCCGTTCGGCAGGTCTTAATGTCCCTATTGTAGTGTTATTAGGAGTGTTAAAATCTGAAATAGAAGCCATTTTTTCTTACAAACTGACTCCGGTGGTCTATCGTCTTGAAGTTGCTCAGGCCCTGTCCAAGGCAGCCCAAAGGTATAAAGAAATATTGCCCGTGTTTGTCAAAATAGATACAGGTATGGGTCGGCTGGGTGTTTTTTATAAAGAGGCAGCTAATTTTTTAAAAGCCCTTTCTCTCTTGCCTGGGTTAAAAATTGAAGGGGTTACTTCTCACCTCGCCTTGGCAGAAACAGACAAAGAGTTTACTCAAATTCAAATTCAACGGTTTAAAACGGTGCTAAAGTCCGCGCAAACATTAGGGTTAGAACTTAAATTTAACCACATTGCCAACAGTGCCGCTTCTTTAGAATACAAAGATAGCTATTTTCAGGCTGTTCGACCTGGTTTGAGCGTCTATGGTATATATCCCCTTCCCTCATTAAAAAAAGAGGTAGCACTACAACCAGTGATGAGTTTTAAAACAAGGGTTATTTATTTAAAATGGCTACCGGCACGAGCAGGCGTTAGTTATGGTCACACCTTTATTACCCCTCGTCCAACCAAAGTGGCCGTCATACCCATAGGTTATGACCAGGGATTGTTTCGCCAGCTTTCTAATAAAGGAGAAGTGCTTATCAAAGGCAAACGTGCCCCCATTATTGGAACAATTTGTATGCATTTAACCATGATAGATGTTACCTCCATAGATGGTATTGATATTGGAGAAGAGGTTGTCATTCTAGGCAGGCAGGGTGAGGAAGAAATCACAGCCGATGAAATTGCCCAAAAGGCTGGCACTATCAGTTACGACGTCCTTTGCCGCTTTGGCAGAAGCAATCCCAGGGTGTATCTCAGGGACACATGAAGCCCAAGGGAAACCCAAAATCCGCGACCTCTTTTTGGAAAAGGATATTTG
>JAGHCL010000017.1 GCA_021160485.1 Candidatus Desulfofervidaceae bacterium | reverse complement strand
ATATATATCAGTTTGATTGCGTTTTTTTATAAAAATGAAAGAGGAGGACAGAATGGCAGGAGCAAAACCCAAACAAATTCACCCACGAAGGGTGATTATTGACCCTATCACAAGGATAGAAGGGCACATGAAGGTGGAAGTGGAATTGCAAGGAGATAAAGTGATTAATGCCTGGAGTTCCGGCACTTTGTTCAGAGGAATGGAGATTATTTTGCGGGGAAGGGATCCCCGTGATGCCACGCAAATTACACAAAGGATTTGTGGTGTGTGTCCAATTGACCATGCTGTGGCTTCTGCAACGGCTTTAGAAGATGCCTTTGGAATTAGGCCACCTACTAATGGCCGCATCATGCGTAATCTAACTTTAGGCGCACATTGGTTATATGACCACATTCTACATTTTTATCACCTTGCGGCATTGGATTTTGTTAAAGGCCCTGATGTTCCTCCTTTTATCCCTCGCTATGACGGAAAAGGTGTTTATAAGCTTGATCCAAAGACTAATGAAAAAGCGGTAAAGAGTTATTTACGAGCTTTAGAGGTTAAGACCATTGCTCAGGAGATGGTAGCCATGGTAGGAGGTAGAGCTCCTCATTGTCACGGCATAGTGGTGGGAGGACAAACGCAACTTTTAACTCCTGACGCCGTTCCAGGATTTCTATGGCGGTTGGAAGAAGTCAAAGCATTTATTGACAATGAATATTTACCGACAGTTTATGCGATAGCAAAGGTTTATCCAGAGTGTTTTAAAACGGGAGTAGGATGTAAGAATGTCTTGAGTTATGGCGTCTTTCCATTAAACGATGAACGCACAGAATTTTTATTTAAACCTGGCGTTTATACCAATGGTCAAGATAAACCTTTAGACCCAGAAAAGATTGTAGAGGATGTGAAATATTCTTGGTATGCTGATAATACCAGTGGATTAAAACCTATGACAGGAAAAACAGAAGTCCAGCTAGGTAAACCTTCTGCCTATACTTATATTAAAGCACCTCGCTATGCTGGTTTACCTCATGAAGTTGGACCTTTAGCCAGAATGTGGGTTACTAATCCTGTTTTGAGCAAACACGCTAATCGCTTTTTAGGTGTTTCTGAGGATAAACCAGTTCGATTTAGAGACCTAGGTGATAAGGCCTTTTCCACCCTTGGGCGACACATTGCCAGAGCAGAAGAAACATGGTGTGTGGCTAATATCTTGGCCGAATGGGTGAAACAGCTTGATTTTAAAGCACCCCATTACTTGAAGGTAGATGTACCTGAAAAGGGAGAAGGTATGGGTCTATCTGAAGCTGCCCGTGGGGCCTTGGGGCACTTTATTGTCATTCAGAATCACAAAATTGCCAATTATCAGTGTGTAGTTCCTACTACTTGGAACGCTTCACCTCGGGATGATAAAGGCCAATTAGGTCCCATTGAACAGGCCCTTCTTGGCACCCCAGTGCCAAACCCTGAAAACCCAGTGGAAGTGGTGCGTATAGTAAGATCTTTTGATCCCTGTCTTGCCTGTGCCGTACATTTGTTACGCACCAATAAAAACATTGTTATCAGGTAGTTAACTTTTAAGGGGGGAATTTTTCACGCCGGCCAGTCAAAAGGGGAAGAAAACTTCCCGCCCCCCGTTTTATTTTATAAGGAGTAGCCGTCAGACCAAGGAGCCGGTCTTTTTTTGCTATAAATCTCTATTTCAACTTTATTTTAGCTTCTGCAGTTCCTTTTTTGCCATGATAGCTTGTTCTGTTCGCGGATATCTTTTGATTAACTGCTGATAGAGAATCTTGGCTGTGGTTTTGTCTCCTAATAAGGCAAAGGCGCGTGCCTGTTTAAACAACGCACTAGGGACTTTGTTACTTTTGGGATAATCTTTGATGACTTTCTGATAAGCCAAGATAGCTTCATCGTATCTTTTGTTGATAAAATATATTTCTCCCAGCCAGAACTGGGCATTGTCGGCCAAAGAGGATTTGGGATAAAGTTTGAGAAATTGTGTAAAAGTTGCCTTCGCTTTGCGATAATTCTTCTGACGGTAAAGAGTTAGTCCTTCTTGATATAAATTCTGTTCTTGTTTTATTTTTCGTGGGGGTGCTGTGAGTTGCTTTTCAAGACTACCTAGTTTTTTCTCTATTTCTGCCAGCTTTACACTTTCAGTTTGAAGTTTTGCCTCAAGTTCGGTTAACTGCTTCTTCAAATTTTCTCTTTCAGTTCCCGTATTTGCTATCTCTTGCTCCAGTTTATTTAGATGATAGGTGTTTTCTTCAACCTTTCCAGCCAATTCTCTTATTTTGTTTTCTAATTCTCCTATCTGAACCAACAAATCGGCTTGACGTGAAGGGAGGGTGGAAAGACGTTTCTGCAATGAGGAAATTTCTTGATTTAATAATCTCAGCCTGTTTTTAAAATCCACCCTCTGATATTTTTCAAGTTTGGTAACCCGGTCATTTAAGTTAATGATGTGTTGTTCTAATAAAGTCAAGTCCTGTTGGGTGGCACAACTGGCAAAAAATAACAACCCACATATTGCAAAGAATGCAATCTTTTTCATCTTTCAAGAATCCTTAAATCTGAAATCTTGGGGCTAATTTAACGCCTATTTTACAACTTCTAAAAATCACGCTAGGATTGCATAAACAGTATTACCTTTATCAGTAGTCACAGTTACTACTTGGTCACCAATCAATGTAATCTTCGCTGCTGTTTTATTCGCACCTTTGCTGTTGTTAATATTTTACCACGACGAAGTGGCACCTTCTGTTTTTAGCCCAGGCAGATTCGCAAGTGTTAATCATTTCAAGAGTAATCTTTGTGCCGGTAACGGAAACAGGTGCATGATTTGGTCTTAAGCCCCGGTTAAGTAAAAACTGTCTTACATTCTCACAATAGGCAGGAGGAACAACAGTAGGTCTTTCTTCTCCATAACTAATGGTGGAGACGCACTCGGGATTGACACCTAAATTGATCAAAAATTCTCTAGTGCTATTTGCTCTTCTCTCACCCAAGGCCAGGTTATACTCCTCACTACCCCACTCATCACAGTGACCTTCAATAAGAATGTGCACATTGGGATGTTGCTTCAACCATTCAGCTTTCCTTTTTAATACTTCTGCCGCATCAGGCCGAATGTTATATTTATCAAAATCAAAATAAATATCTTCGTTCTCAAAGGAAGCAATCTCTTGCTTCAAAATTTCTTCCCGTTTCATCTTTTCCTGTTTTGCCAACTCCTCCTCACTAATTTTTTCTTCTAGTCCTTCTACTGCGCCCTCTTCTTTTTCACCGGTTACGGTAATCGCTTTTTCTGCTTCAGCCTTCGGTGCTGCTGGTTGTTCACTCACTGCCGACGGAACAACTACTTGCTTCTTTGCACAGGCCATGGGGAAAATAAACACCACTGCCAAAATTAAAATTAACCAATTCTCTCTCTTCATACCCTTCCTCCTTATCATTTATTTAATCTAGGAGACCAACTCGGTTGGGTCTGTTTTCCTGGCAAGTCCACGATGGGAAAAATTTCTCCGTCCCCCAACCGTAAGATACAAATTTTTCCATCTTGGCTGAAAACAATGAAATGACCATCTGGTGACCAGCTTGGACTTTCATGATTTGTATTATTATATGTCAATTGTTTTATTATACTCCCATCAGACTTTATCATAAATAATTGGAAATGTCCATCTTTTAAACCTGAATATACAATGAAATCCCCCTTAGGTGACCAAGCCGGAGAAGTATTATAATGACCCTCAAAAGTAAGTCTTTCTATTCTATTTGAGCTTAAATCTAAAACATAGATTTGTGGGCTTCCACTCCGATCCGAAACGAAGGCCAATTTTCCTCCATCCGGTGACCAAGCTGGAGAGACATTAATGCCAGAAGAAAGCACAAGAGATTTTATTATTTTTCCCTTATTATCTACCAAGTAAATTCCCTGCTTTCCTGTTTTGCTCAATGTGACAGCAATTTTATCGCCAGTTGGTGACCATGCCGGCGCAATGTTTAGGCCAGGGTAATGAATAAGTCTTATAGCCTTTCTTTGCTTTAAGTCCACTAAATACACGTCTGGTTTACCTCTTTTATAACTTGTAAAGAGAAGTTTATCTCCTTTAGGGTGCCACTTCGGACTTAGACAAATACTGCGAAATCTAGTCAAAGCTCTAGGATGATAACCATCAAAATCGGCTAGATAGATTTCTTTTCTGGTTTTACTTGCATAGACAAAGGCAATTTTGGTTTGAAAGATACCGGGTTCACCGGTTAAAACCTCCATCATAGCATCAGCAAATTTATGAACCATATAACGGATATCTCGTGGAGTCCCTTTATAACGTTTACCAAGAAGTTGAAGACCCTTGCGCACATCGTACAGCACCAGCTCTAGATAGACAAGATCGTTTTTTACTTCGGTTTTGCCCTTTATCAAAAGATAAGCACCGATTAGCTGCCACTTTTTAAAATCAACTTCTAGGGTAGGTTTTTCTTCCAAAAAGGTTTCTGGACTGAGGATGGAAAAAAGACCTGTATAATCCAAATCCTTTTTTAAAATAGTCTGGGCCCTAAGCCCTAATTGAGGGTCGCCTTTACTAATAAATGTACTTATGGCAATGGGCATTCTTTCTTGACCTGGGGCGTCAATATTGATATAAACCCGAGTCCATCCCAAACTTACCCAAAGAAAAAGCCATAAAATTAAAATGCTTATCTTTTTCATCCTATTTCTTTTCCCTCCCTTGTCCAGCGAAAACGAATGCCTATTTCATGATAAGGTTGAATGTAACCCTGGGGTAGAGGAGGTAAAGGGTCTGATTTTTTTAAGGCCTCTTCTATCGATTGGTCAAAAAGCACATAACCTGATTTTTCCTCAAATTGTTTTTCTATAATATGACCATCACGTGCAATTTTAATTACAACTATTGCTTCAAGCCTTTCTGCTTTTTTTATGAGAAAAGAAGGCAATACCCAGTTACTTTTTATTTTTTCCCAAACCTGATTATAATAAAGTTGGAAGGCAAGGCCAATCCCTTTTCCAGTTGGTTCCCCTTCAGCATATTCACCAATGACCTCTCCGGCTGCCCCCTTCTGTACTTCTTCAGCAATCTGGGCAACCTCTTTTTTTATTTCCTCCTGCTTCTTTCTTTCTTCCACTTTCTTCTGCAATGCCTTTATTTTACTTTCTACCATCTTCATTTCTTTATCGTCCGTCTTCTTTGAAACTGCTGCTTTGGTCCTCTTTTTGGCCTTTTTAAGGGGGATGGCTTTGGTAGCGGCCTGTTTTTTTGCTTTTGCCGCTGCAAGTTTGGCTTTTTTCTTAGAAGCTGGGACCACCTTTACCTGTTTTTTCTGTGTTTTAGTCTTGGCTGAGGGGGTCTTAATACCCTTTTTCTTTACAACCTTGCCTCGGATTTTTCTCGGTATCTCCACCAGCCTTACTTTATAAACAGGCGAAAAGCTGAGATACTGCTTGCGTTCAGTCGTGGTGAAAAAAACCAGCGTCAGCAAAAGAAAGTGGAGGAGGAGAGAAACCAAAAGAGAAGACTTAAAAGACGAGTTGGTTAAGACAAACATTATTATTTATTTTTCTCTAAAGGTTTAGTGACCAATCCCAAATTTTCTACTCCGGCAGCTTTAATCTCGCCCATTACCAGCATCACATACCCATAAGGCACTTTTTTATCAGCCTGTAAAAGCACATTACGTCTAGGGTGTGCAGAAATAATAGGTCTTAACTTTTTCCTCAAGTTTTTTAATGGCACTTTATACCGGTCAATATAAATATTGTCTTTCGCATCAACTGTAATTATGAGAGGTTCTTTTTTTAGCGGCACTGGTTTGGAGGTAGTAGTCGGCAAGTTTACCTTTACTCCATAGGTAAGCATAGGGGCAGTAATCATAAAAATGATAAGTAAGACGAGCATTACATCTACCAACGGGGTAACGTTAATTTCGGCCATCAAGTGGTCATCGTCATTAAACCACTTCACTTTCTTTCTCCTCAGTTATTTTCCCCAGGTAACGTCTTCTTATCCGATTTAAAAAATCAGTCATAAACGTTTCCATTTCAGTTCGCTGTTCCATCAAAAGCTGAGTGAAGTAATTGTATCCTATAACTGCAGGAATAGCTGCCCCTAAACCAAACGCCGTGGCAATCAGGGCCTCAGAAATACCAGGAGCAACATCAGCCAGAGAAGCCGAACCCCGTAAGCCAATATCATGGAAGGCCCGCATAATTCCCCAAACCGTTCCAAAAAGACCGACAAAGGGCGCTGTGTTCCCAACGGTAGCCAGGAAGGCAAGCCCCTGTCTTAAGCGTAAGTGTTCACAATATGCGGTTTTACGCATGGTTTCAGTGACATTTTCAAAAAGAACGTTCTTTTCAGTTTCTGACAAAATTCCTCCCCCTTTTGCCCATTTTTTTAATTCCATGAAGGCCTCTTGAAAGATGAGGGATAAGGGGGACTGAACATAGCTTCTTGCTTCAGCGAATATAAATTTAAGATCGGCAGTTCGCCAAAAAATATCTAAAAACCCCTTCCCCTGTGCCTTTGCTTTCCGGAAAACCAACCATCTGTTTATAATCACTGCCCACGAAAATACAGACATCAAGGTTAAAACAATAAGAACCAGCTTGGCCATTGGGCCTGCCTGAGTGATCATACTGTAAAATAAACTCTTCTGCAAGTTGAGAAGGGACATACTTGCTCCTTTCCAAGAAATTGTTTATTTAATATTACAAATAAGGCAGAAAAAAGTCAAACCTCCACGTGCCTTCAGCTTGCTTTTGTCTTTTAAAGGTGATTAAATAAAAAGCATGATGGGACTTAAGGCTGTTATTTTTGATTGTGACGGGGTGTTATTTGATTCACGGGAAGCCAACCGTGCTTATTATAATGCCTTGCTGGAAGCAGTTGGATTGCCGCCTATGACGGAAGACCAAGTTCGCTTTGCCCATTGTCATACCGTATTTGAAGTTATTAACTACCTCATTCTTGATCCTGTCTTGAGGGAAAAGGCCTATCAGGTCCGAAAGAATATAGATTATCACCGTTTTCTTACTTATATAAAACCCGAACCTTATGTAAAGGAAGTGTTGGCCGATTTTAAAAAGCAATTTAAGGTCGGTATGGCAACTAGCCGGACGAATACCATTCAGCGTTTGCTTCAAACTTATGGGCTTTTATCTTACTTTGATCTTGTGGTTTCAGCTATGGATGTAAAGCATGCCAAACCTCATCCTGAGTCCCTTTTTAAAATCATGACTTCCTTTTCTGTTACTTCCCGGGAGATGATTTATATTGGTGATGCGGAAGTAGATGCAGAGATGGCCAAGAAGGCAGGAGTGCCATTTATTGCCTATAAAAACCCCGATTTACCGGCTGATTTTTATGCTGAAAATTTTTTGCAACTAGCTGAAATTATAAAGGGTTAAAGATGCGTATCTTGCTCCATATCTGCTGTGCACCCTGTGCCATTTATCCTGTAAAGACCCTACGAGAAAAAAAAATAGACGTTTTCGGTTTCTGGTATAACCCTAACATTCATCCATTTGGGGAATATCGCCGCCGACTGGAGACATTAAAGGTGTATGCCGAAAGCATCAACCTGCGTATGATTTGGCGTGATAGATATGAACTGGATGAATTCTTGCAGGGAGTAGCATTTCGGGAAACCTTTGGTATCCGCTGCCGTTTTTGTTACTTTAAACGCCTGGAAGCAACGGCGCAGGTAGCCAAACATGGCCGTTTTGAAGGTTTTACTACCACCCTACTTTACAGTAAATTCCAGAATCATGAGCTCATCTGTGAAATTGCCGAAAGTCTAGCAAAAAAACACGGGGTAAAATTCTACTATGAAGACTTTCGTTTGGGCTGGAAGGAAGGTATAGACGTTTCTAAAAAAATGAACATGTATCGGCAGCAATATTGTGGCTGTATTTATAGTGAGAGGGATAGATATTATAAAAAGCTGGTGGAGGGTTAAATATGCCTTGGCAAACATTGGGCAAATTCCTCATCTTTACCGGCGTTATCATTATCATTTTTGGACTTTTACTTATTTTGGCTCCTAAAATACCTTATTTAGGCAGGCTACCTGGCGATATTGTGATCCAAAGAAAGAATTTTACCTTTTATTTTCCCTGGGTGACCTGTTTACTTCTGAGCATTGTTTTAACGATCATTCTCAATTTGCTTTTTAGGAAATAGGATGAGATTAAAAAGATTGCGCGCCTTAATGCAGAAAAAAGGACTGGGCACTTTGCTTATATCCCACCCGGCCAATCGTCGGTACTTAAGTGGTTTTAGAGCCGAAGATGCTCAGATAGGTGAGACTTCGGGCATTCTACTTATTTCCCAAACAGAAGCTATCCTCGCCACAGACCCGCGTTATGCAGAACTGGCCCGTGCTGAAGCGCAGGATTGGAAAATCTATATTTATCACCAAAACTTTTTTGATGAAATTACTGATATCTTAAAAAAAATGCCTCCACCTTTAGGTTTTGAGGCCTTGCATTTAAGTTATGCCCAATATCAGCGTTTACAACAGGCTCTTGAAAAGAAAAACATTTCCATGAAAATACTGGCTACGGAAAATATGATAGAGGAAATGCGTAAGGTAAAAGACGAGGTAGAAATAAACACTTTGCGCGAGGCAGTAAAACTGACCGAAAGAGTTTATGAAGCATTGAAAGGTATATTGCGCCCCGAAATTACAGAAAAAGAAGTTGCCTGGCAGATAGAAACAATAATAAAGCATGATTTACAAGCCGAACTCTCTTTTCCTCCTATTGTAGCTAGTGGAGAAAATGCAGCTATTCCTCATGCGGTGCCGACAGATAAAAAGATAGCCTTGCATGAACCAATTATTATTGACTGTGGCGTAAAATGGCAGGGTTATTGTGCAGATATGACTCGCACTTTTTATTTGGGAAAACCGGATGAAAAATTCAAAACCATCTCTAATTTGGTTTTAACTGCCCAACAAAAAGCTATAGGCGCCATTAAAGCGGGACTCAAAACATACGAGGTAGATGCGGTTGCCAGAAGTTTTTTGAAGGAGAAGGGTTATGCCAAGGCATTTCTGCATGCTTTGGGGCATGGAGTAGGACTTATGGTCCATGAATCCCCTAGTCTTTCTCCCCGGCAGCCGGGGGAGATATTGCAACCTCACATGATTGTCACCGCAGAACCGGGCCTTTATTTCTCTGGCTGGGGAGGTGTGCGGATAGAGGATATGGTGTTAATTAAAGAAAATGGCTGTGAGCGGTTAACTTCTCGTAAGGCTGAACTTAAAGACTGGATATTATAGAAAATGGTCTTTGTAACCGGAGCAACCGGATTTGTTGGTAATCATGTGGTAAAAACCCTGCTTGCTTTTGGTGAAAAGGTGCGTTGTTTGGTGAGACCTGGTTCAGAAGGGCGTTTGCGTTATGCGGCTGAAATAGTAAAAGGAGATATTTTTTCTCCTGACCTGGCCGCAAAAATGGCCGGATGTAAGGCCGTGATTCACCTTGTTGGTATTATTCGGGAGTTTCCTCAAAAAGGCATTACTTTCAAACGTCTTCATGTAGAAGCTACTGCTCGGACCTTGGCTGCAGCCAAAAGGGCGGGCATCAAAAAATTTATTCACATGAGTGCCTTAGGAAGTTCTCCTGAGGCGGAGACTTCTTACCACCAAACTAAATTTCAGGCCGAAGAATTAGTTCGAAGAAGTGGCCTTGCTTATACAATCTTTCGTCCCTCTGTGATTTATGGGCCTTACGATCAGTTTACCACCATGTTGGCCAAGATAATAAAGATTTCGCCGGTTATACCTATTGTTGGTGATGGTCTCTATAAACTCCAACCCGTTCATGTACATACAGTAGCCCTGGGTTTCACCCTAGCTCTTCACCTTCCAACGGCATGTAACCAAATTTTTGAAATTGGGGGACCGAAGGCATTGACTTATCGGGAAATTGTGGATAATATAGCCCTCCGGTTGAAGAGAAAAAAAAGGAAGGTGTTTTTACCGGTGAAACCAATCAAGTTTATAACCGCTTATGCTCAACATTTTTCTTTTTATCCTTTAACCGAAGAGATTCTGACTATGTTGCTAGCAGGTAATGTTACCACAGAAGGTAACTTCTATCGGGTGTTCTCTTTAACCCCAATAAAATTTCAGGAAGGAACAGGTTATTTAAAATGATTGTCTATGAAACTAATTTTTCAAATCTTGGGTCGAAGCGCCAGGGGAAGGTGCGAGATATTTATGATTTGGGAAAGCATCTCATTATCGTGGCCACGGATAGAATTTCCGCCTTTGACGTAATCTTGCCTAATCCCATCCCAGATAAAGGTTATGTGCTCACTCAAATTTCCCTTTATTGGTTTAAAAAGAAAGAAGACATTGTTCCTAACCATATTCTTACCGCCGAAGTAGATGAGTTTCCCTCTGTCTGTCAAAAATATGCTTCTATCTTAGAGGGTCGCAGCATGCTGGTTAAAAAAACCAGGCCTTTACCTGTAGAATGTATTGTGCGGGGGTATCTGGTTGGTTCAGCCTGGAGAGACTATCAGAAGACTGGACAGATTTGTGGTCTTAAGTTGCCATCTGGAATGCAAGAGGCAGATAAGTTATCTGAGCCCATTTTTACCCCTTCCACTAAGGCCCAAGAAGGACATGATATTAATATCACCTTTGAAGAAATGGTAGCCATTCTAAAAGATAGAAAACTGGGCGAACGAATAAAAGAAATTAGCCTGGCTATCTATAAACAGGCGGCTGAGATTGCTTTAGATAAGGGTATCATTATTGCCGATACCAAGCTAGAATTTGGTTTGGATGAAAATGATAGGCTGATTTTAATTGATGAACTCCTTACCCCTGACTCTTCACGTTTCTGGCCTCTTGATCAGTATCAGCCTGGTCGTTCCCAAATAAGCTTTGATAAACAGTATTTGCGGGATTATCTGGAAAGTATAGGTTGGGATAAGACTCCTCCTGCTCCTGCCTTACCCCAAGAGGTTATTAACAAAACTAGAGAAAAATACTTTGAAGCCTTACACAGACTCTTAGGATGAAACAGATTATTGGCGTCATCGGAGCAGGTATTTGTGATCAGAAGACTTATGAATTGGCCATCGAGGTAGGGCGGGGTGTTGCCAAGCATGGCTGTGTCCTGGTCTGTGGTGGCCTCGGAGGAGTGATGGAAGGCGCCGCCAAAGGTGCCAAAGAAGCAGGAGGCATCACCGTTGGCATCTTACCTGGTTTTGATTCCCAAGATGCCAATCCTTATATAGATATCCCTGTTGTTACCGGCGTTGGTCATGCACGTAATGTCATCATTGTCCGCACCGCGGCTGTGTTAATTGCTATTGCTGGTAACTACGGCACTCTTTCTGAAATTGCGGTGGCCCTAAAAATGGGCAAACCGGTGGTGGGCCTTCGTACCTGGCCCGGATTTGAAGAAATTCATTATGTTACAACCCCTGAAGAGGCAATCACCAAGGCCATTTCTCTCATTTTACCTCAAGCTCCTCATTGCCCTTATGGGTGTAAGGAAAAAGGATTCTGTCCTTAAACCATTCCCCATAAAAGGCCTGGATTACACTTATGGCAGCTATAACCGCCGTTTCCGCCCGCAGAATAGATGGACCCAGGGAAACAGGAATAAAGCCGTGGGTTCGGGCTAAATAGAACTCAGCAGGACTAAAACCACCCTCCGGACCAATACCTATCCAGATAGAATCAATCTGGGATTGTTTTAATAGTACAGAAAAAATAGGTTGTGTATCTTCTAACTCTCTTGGCCCAGCCGCCATCAATTTTACTCCTCCTGCCTGGGTTATAAATGCAGGGAAAGAGCAAATTTCTATTTGAGGCAGATATGGATGGCCAGATTGCTTTATGGCCTCTACAGCAATTTTTCGCCATCGGTTTGTCTTTTTATCTTCATCCTCCAAAAGGGGTACGGTGTGTTCTGTCAAATAAACATACAACTTCCATACTCCCAGCTCCGTCGCTTTTTGCACGGCCCAATCCATAACTCTACTCTTTAACAGACTCAGACCCAAATTTATTTTGACTGCAGGTGGCGGGATAAACACTTTTTTTAAAATTTCTATCTCGGCTCTATCCTTTTTTAACCTCTTTATCCGACTTAAATAGATACAGCCCTCTCCGTCGGTGATTTCTATCTGCTCTCTTTCTTTCAATCTCAATACATTTTTGAGGTGATGGAAGGCTTTGCCATTTATAGATGTGGACGGACGGATTTCCTCTGGAGGTAAGTAAAAGCGCCTTAGAACACCAGACACACCCACTCTCCCTGGTGCCGGGTATAGCGGCAAGGACTGTCCATTGCTTCTTGGATCAATGTTGCTTCTTCGGCCAGGATGCCTGATAAAATCAGTGTCTTGCGGGCGCAGTTTTTTAAGTCTTTTATTATCGGTAGAATGATTTTTGTTTCCAGATTGGCAACTATCCAATCATAACTTCCCCGGATCTCAGAAATACTGCCTTTTTCTAATTTAATGTCTTTTATTTGATTTAAGCGTATATTTTCCTGAGCAGCCTCTATCGCCAGCGGGTCGATATCTATGGCTACAACTTCTTTTATCCCCAGTTTTTTCCCTAAAATGGCCAAAATTCCTGTTCCTGTGCCTACGTCTAACAGACTTTGAGGTTTTTCTTCTGGGAAAAGCTCTAACATTGTTTTTAAACACAACTGGGTAGTTTCATGAGTCCCGGTGCCAAAGGCCATACCCGGTTCTATCCAAATGGCTATTTCTCCTGCTTGGGGTTGATACCTTTCCCAAGCAGGGAAGACAATCAACTGAGAGGAGACCCGCTGAGGTTTAAAATATTTACGCCAGTTATTCTGCCAGTTTTCTTCTAAAAAACTCTCCCATTCGCATTCAATGGAGGCATCAGAAAAGAGGGTAGTTAAAAGGGCAATGCGAGTTTCTATCTCTTTTTGCTCCTGGGACCAGGTATCCCCAGGGTGATAACTCCAAAATTCCCAGTATTCACCTTCATGTTTAACTTCCAGACCCCGTTGCGTGAGTTGATTAAGCACATCCATTACTAAAGGAGCTATCTCCTTGTTTACTCGCCATTTTCCCCTATACCACTGTCTCGCCATAATTCATTTAGGTGTTTAATCCCTTTTATTTTTTCCTTGGTTGGAGATAAAAATTCCTTTTAAAATTAGCACACATTTTGCTTCAAATCAAACTGCTCTATTTTTGGTGAATCAAGATCTAGTTGGGGTGTTTTTTATGAGATAGGACTCACACTTATTTGAACAGCAGGTGTGGATTTTGCTTTACAAAAAGAAAAAATCTGTTAAACTTGCATTGGTTATGCGTATAATGAAGAGTTAATTCAATAAAGGCTCACCCTTTTTGAAATGAGTGAAGATTGTTGAATACAGAAGTTTCATTCCTGATTATATCACACCCAATTTTACAAAGAAGACCTCGGTTTGACCAAAGTCAAACGATGAGGCTCTTATTCGGAAAGTCCCATTTTAATCCAAGCATTCCAGATGGGAAAATTAAAAAATAAGATGATAGATTTGGTTAAAGAAAGAGAAAGGTTAATTAAGGCCCATCTAGCTGGAGCTAGTGGAAAGGAGATAGTTTTAAAATACACCAATTTGGTAGATAATTTTGTTAAAGAATTATGGGAAAGTTTAGCACCGGCAGAGGTAACCAATGAAGTAGCCTTGGTAGCAATAGGCGGATATGGACGCCAGGAAATGAGTTTTTATTCTGATGTAGATTTGCTTTTACTGCATGTAGAAAAACCATCAGCTCTCTTACAAGAAACGATTGTTTCCTTTATCCAATCATTTTGGGATTATAAACTAAAATTGGATCACAGCTTTCGCACAATAGAAGAATGCCTGCAGGTAGCGAAAGGTAATTTTTCTGCCTTTATGTCCATGCTTACCCCTCGTTTTTTAACCGGTAATCGGAGTTTATTTAATCTATTTGTTCAGACATTAAATATAAAGATTGTTGCTCCACGGCGAGAAGAAGTTTTAAGGGAAATTTGGAAAGAAAGAGAAGAACGCCATGTTCAGTATAGCTCTCATACCTATCTTCTAGAACCAAATATTAAAGAAGGCGTAGGAGGATTGCGAGATATTCATAATCTAAAATGGGCAGCTATTGTTGCTTTTGGTCATGAGGGATTACATTTTTTATGGGTCTCTGGCTTGCTTTCTTCCGAAGAGAAGGAATGTCTGGAAGAAACTATGGAATTCCTTTGGCAAGTAAGGAACCATTTGCATTATTTAAGTGGGCGTGAGGACGACAAATTGTCTTTTGCTTATCAGGAGAAAATAGCCCGTTTTCTGGGGTTTAAAGATACACCAAGTATCAAGGCCGTAGAAGATTTTATGCGCACTTTTTTCAGCCATACCTTTTCTATCAAACATATCACCCGCCTGTTTTTTAATCGCCTTTTAGAAGAAAACAGGAAGAAATACTTTTCTCCTTATCGGGTGCAACCCCTTACCCAGGGAGTATATTTTCATAACGGTCAGATTAGGGTGGTAGATGAGGAAGTCTTTTTAAGACAGCCTGCCTTGCTTGTTCAAGTCTATACCTGGGCTGTTCGTTTAGGAGCTATCCTTTCCTCTGATACTCAACACTTACTTCATAGAGCGGTAACGGATTTAAAAACTCCACTTTGTAACGACTTAAATGTCCGAGATGCTTTTTTGGAATTTTTAACTACACAGGGAGATCTATTGCCCTTTTTAGAAGATATGACCTATCAAGGTTTATTGTGTAATATTTTTCCTGAGTGGCAGAAAGTTTGCCACCTGCCCCAACATAATGTTTACCATGTTTATACGGTAGATTTACATGCCTTCCACACAGTGGAAGAGGTAAAACGATTAAAACAAGGAAAATATAAAAATAAATATCCTATTTTTACTGAAGTGGCTAAGGCTATAGATAAAATAGAAATCTTGCTATTAGCCGCCCTTTTCCATGATTTGGGAAAGGGAATAGGATGTCCTCATGAAGAAACTGGCGCCCAGGCAGCCGAGCAGATTTTAAAGAGATGGCAATTCCCGACAGAAGATAAGGAGACAATTGTCTGGTTGGTTAGACATCATCTTTTATTGTCACATATTGCCCAACGGCGTGACCTGGAAGAAGAAAAAATCATTATAGATACAGCTCAGGAAATAGGGGATGTGGAACGGTTACAAATGCTTTATGTTCTTTCCTTTGCCGATGCTAAGGCGACAGGCCCTCGGGCCTTTACAGAATGGAAAATGGCATTGATTACTGATCTCTTTTTAAAACTCCAACGTTTATTAGAAAAAGGCGAGTTTAGTCAGGCTGACATCTGGGATAAATTGCATAGAGCTAGAGAAGCCCTTGTGATTAAATTAAGGGAGTTCTTCCCTGATAAGGAGATCTATCGTTATTTAGATATCTTATCACCCCGATATTTGCTGAATACTCCTATAGAAGAGATTGTTTTTCATTTAGACCTAATTCGCACCCTTAATGTCAAGCCTGTGGTTTTACATTGGGAGAAAAGCTTTCCAACGAATCATTACAAGGTAACAATTGCTACCTGGGATACCCCGGGATTATTTGCCAAAATCGCAGGTTCTTTTTCCTTAAATGGATTTAACATCCTCAATGCCCAAGCCCATACTTGGCGCAATAAAATTGCATTAGATACCCTTTGGGTAAATACAAAGGGGGAAAATTATCAGATTGACCGTAAGAAGCAGAAAGTGGAGAAGGATTTATGCCGAGCAATAAAGGGAGAAATTGATTTAGAAAAACTGCTAGCGGTAAAGTATCGTCCTGGCATCTTCACGAGAAGAGACTTGCCGCCTGTAAGTACCGAGATAAAGATAGACAATGAGAGCTCTGATTTCTATACGATTATTGAAATTTACACTGCTGATAAACCCATATTGCTTTTTAAACTGGCCCAATGTTTGTTTAAACTGGGTTTGAATATCCATCTGGCTAAAGTTTCTACCCGCTTAGACCAGGTAGTGGATGTTTTTTATGTAGAAGAAAAAAAAGGCGGAAAAATAGATACTCCTGAAAGATTGAAAGAGATAAAAAAGGCTTTAGAAAAAACCATATTAGAGACAAACAGTAGGTGTAGTTAAAACAGACAGTAAAACATGGGTTTTTTATTAGCTCAAGAGTCTCTTATAAGCTGCAATTGCTTTTCTTATAAATTCTTCCTGTAACCTACCATGCGGAGATATGGTTTCCAGGATTCTTTTGGGGATCCGAAGCTGATCCAAGGAAAACCCTTCTCTAAATTTAAAGCGATATTTTTGTTTAAGAATTTCCTCTCCTAGTCCTTTTAACGATTCTTCAGAAAAATCAAAACCAGCAATTTTTAAAAGACGTTCGATCGTAGGGTAGTTATAAACTCCACGAGCAAAAAAGCAAATAACCAGAGAGGAAATAATCTGACGGTAAGATTCTTCAGCAAAGAGGTGATTGGCGTAATCTTCAGGGGGTGGGACTTCTTTACCTAGAAATTTCTGGTCAAAGCTATAACCGGCTGAATCCAAATGACTATGACGGGCACCGGTGAGAAAGGTCAGGTGTCCTCCATATCCAGTATGGTAACCGGGCATCTCATTTTTTCCAAAGGCTAGCGCAAACTCCTTCCCTCCGTAAAGCTCAGAGGCGTATTCTGCGCCTTTAGCGACAGCTTGATAAAACTCATTTGGTTGTAAGACAATCTTTTTCATTATTTCTACATAGGTTTCATAATCGCCCCACGCAGGTTTCAACCCCATTGTCTCTTTTTCGGTAATCAGTCCTTTTTGAAAGGCCTCAGTTACCCAAGCCAGGACGACCCCAGTGCTGATTGCATCTAAGCCCAGGATTTCTACTTCATTTAATAAATACATTAATCCCCGGGAGTTACCAATGCCTAACATTGTTCCTAAGGCATAAATAAGCTCATAATCGTAGGAAATGAATGTTGTTTTATAAAAATAAGGTTCATCTTTATAAGGTTCTCTTAAAGCGGCCAGATGGATACAAGCAATTGGACAATGGGTGCAGGCGATACGTCTCCCGAGATAGTTTTCGGCTAGGTGTTCGCCAGAGATTTCTTCAGCCTGTTCAAAACAGGCTTTTTGAAGGTTGCGTGTGGGCAAGGCACATATCTTATTTAAAGGTAAAATATTTAAAGAAGTGCCTAGGTCATGATACTTTTTTAAAGAAGGTTTGGTTAAAAGTTGCTGAAAAATGTCGTTGTAGGCCTTTTTATAGGTCTTTCTATCTACTACAGGCAGGCTTGATTTACCGCTAATGACAATTGCCTTTAGTTTTTTACTCCCAAATACTGCTCCTAGACCTAAACGGCCGAAATGGCGATAAGTTTCAGTAATGACACAGGCATAAGACACCAAACGTTCTCCAGCCAGACCAATCCGCATAATAGTGCGCATACCTGAACCTGACTCCTTTTCACGTGTGGCCCTAGCGGCAAAATCACTTCGCATTCCCCAAAGTGCGCGCCCATCATGGAATTGCACTTTGTCATTAAAGATAGTCAGGTAAACTGGTATATCACTTGCGCCCTTAATCACAATGGCACCGTAACCTGCCATGCGGATACTTACGGCACTCCTACCACCAGCGTGACTTTCACCAAGGTTACCTGTGTGTGGAGATTTGAACATGGCCACGGTTTTTGAAGCCATAGGGAAAAGTCCTACTAAAGGGCCAACAGCGAAAATAATAGGGTTTTCAGGTTCCAGCGGATCTGCTCCTTCTGGACATTCCTCCAGTAAAAGGGCGCTAGCAACCCCGGCTCCCCCAAGATACCTTTCAAACAGGTCAGGGCGGTGTTCTATTCGAAAGCTACGCCGGGTTAAATCTATATAAAGCACCCTTTGAAGGGGGTCATGATTTAACATCTGCTACTCCTCTTTTACTAAGGCAATCACACCATGTGGGCAATACTGAGCACAATAACCACAGTGGATGCAGATAACTGGCTTATTTTCCTCTTCGTCCCAGAAGACCGCTCCTAGAGTGCAGGCCTCTTTACAATTTCCGCAACCAATGCATTTATGAGGTTGAAGGATAACACCACCTTCTTTCCGTACGCGTAAAGCGTCCACTGGACAAACAGCAGCGCAAGGTGGTTCTTTACACGCTCGACACACCACTACCGTAAATCCACGACTCATCCCTCCACGCGAACGAACAAAGATGGCCGATTTCCCCAACCCTCCTTTGCCAAAACGCCGGTGGCAGGCGAACATACACAGTTGACAACCCACACACCTTTCAGCATCTATGACACGTAAATGAGACATGAGGATATTATAGTTAATTTAAAAAGAAAAACAAGAGAAAATAAGCCTGAGGCAGTTACGAAATAAAGGTTAAAAAACAAAAAATGTCGACCTTTAAAATGACAGGATAATAGCTTCTGTTTAATTCTATCTTGCAAATTAAAAAGGATGCCCATTTCTTGTCCTGCTATTTGTTGAAGCTCAACTATCTTTTTATGTTCAATCCGGTCTAAGACCCCGCCTGCAAAGATAATCTACACAAATTATTTCTCTGGCTACTAATATACACCTTTCAGGACCCAAGAAATAACATCCATCAGGATAAAGCCTTCGGGCAGGAAGTTTTACCCCTAACAATTTATTGATAAGGAGTATAACTCCATTATATTTGTTTTCTATTCCTCTGCGACAGCAACTCTCTCCAGACAATGCGCATTGCTTACATTCATGAGTCAGTCTAATCTCTTTGATTTTTTGCAAAGTGTTTGGGCTACCAATATTTATCCTGAGCATGCGGCCTTATACAAAATATTAATCTCTCTGGCAACCCCAAAAGGTGTAAATGCATAGATGCGTGGATGTGTAAAACGTGAACCGGGTTTTGAGGTTAGGGACTCTTTAAAATTAAGTTTGTTGTAAATTTGTTGAGTTTAAACGCTATAAATGCTGTAAGCTCAATTCACATATTATCAGGGAGCACTGAGCAGAGGTATCGCAAAGGATGTTTGTGAAAAATTAATAAGAGAGATCATGATTCGATTGGCTGTGAATTATCTGCTTGTATTTCATATATTCGATACCTCCTACTTAGACGGGCATGGATGAATTTTGTCAGCCGGAGGACGGGGAGATTGTCTTCTAAAATCCAAGAAAATTCTAGCTTTTGATAAGGAAATTTTTTTAAAGCAAGACCCGTTTGGTAAAGGAAGAGAGGGACAATACCAGTATAGTGATATTGCTTTTTTATGCCCAAAGTAACTGACCTCACTCTGGTAATTTTACGCCGATACCAGAGAAACTTTAACCAGCCCAAAGGGAAAAAATGACCATTTAAATGCTTGATTGCTTGGAAGTAATCAGGTAGGAACATCGTGAAGGCCACTGGCTCTTGCTTGACTTCTGCTAGCCAGACTAGTTCAGGCACTACTAGCGGTTTCAACCGCTGGGCCATCTTTTCAATCTCGGCCTCTGTCATAGGCACAAAGCCCCAATTTTCAGCCCATGCACTGTTGTAAACCTCTTGCACTCGTTTTAGTTCATTTTCCCAGTCTTTCATATTTAGGTGCCGAACAGATAAGTAAGGATAACGTTTTTGTATACGGATGGCGATTTTTTCAAGTCTCTTAAAAGGCCCGTCAGCAAAGGGTAAATACATTTCATAGGCCAATAAATCCTTTGCCTTTTTCAGACCATATTTTTCTAGAAATTCGGCATAATAAGGCGGGTTATAAGTCATCATAAAATAAGGAGAGTCATCAAATCCTTCTACCAGTAAGCCACAGCTTTCATTGGTAGATGGATTAACCGGCCCACGAAACAGTTGCATTCCTTGAGTGGATACCCAATTTCGGGCACTATCTAAAAGGGCTTTGGTTACGGCAAAATCAGGTATGCTTTCAAAAAAGCCAAACCAGCCAGTTTTTTCATGGTGATATGCATTATAGTTTTCATCCACAATGGCAGCAATGCGACCTACAATCTGACTGTTTTTATAGGCCAAAAACAATGCCCGCCGTGCATGATGATAAAAGGGATTTTTCTGAGGATTTAAACAAAAATCCACATCGTCTAAAAGAGGCGGCACCCAGTATGGATTATCTTTGTAGATACGCCAGGGAAGATGCAAAAAGTCAGACCACTGCCTTTTGGTAGTAACTTGTTCTATTTTTATCATGAGATAATACCTGCTTTACGCCCAGCTTGGGCAAAGGCATCCAGGGCCCTTTCTAATTGTTCTTGCGTGTGGGTGGCCATAACGCTTGTGCGTAAAAGGGCACGACCTGGAGGCACAGCTGGTGGGACAACTGGACTGACAAAAACACCATATTCTTCTAAATAATAGCACATTTCAAAGGTCTTATCTGCTTCGCCAATAATAACAGGCACAATAGGGGTTGTGCTGTATCCTGTGTCAAACCCCAAACTTTTTAAACCGTTTAACCAGAAATGGGCATTACGCCAAAGTTGTTCTCTTCTTTCAGGTTCAGCTTCTATAATTTTAAAAGCAGTGCTAGCTGCTGCTACTAAAGGAGGTGCAAGACTGGCACTAAAGAGAAGGGCACGACCAACGTGCTTGACATATTCTACCACATCCTTCCTTGCAGCAATAAAACCACCAATGGTGGCCAATGACTTGCTGAAGGTACCCATAATAATATCTACTTCTTTCTCCAGATGGAAATGTTCAGCCGTTCCTTTACCGTTTTCTCCCATTACACCAATGCCATGGGCATCATCCACCATCACTCTTGCCCCATATTTGCGGGCTAAAGAGACGATTTCTGGCAGATTAGCCAAATCTCCTTCCATACTAAAAATACCATCCACGAGAATAAGTTTCCCTCTTTCTGGATGGCATTTTAGTATTCGTTCCAAAGACTTCATGTCATTATGTGGATAACGCTTGAAATCACCGTAGGCCAGACGGCAACCATCAATAATACTGGCATGATCAAATTTATCCAGAATAGCGATACTATCCTGGGTAACCAGTGCCTGAATACAACCCAGATTAGCTTGCATCCCAGTGGAAAAAACAACTGCGGCTTCTTTGCCAAAAAAAGAAGCAATCTGTGCTTCTAAAGCTTCATGGATGTCTACTGTACCATTTAAAAGACGAGAGCCAGCACAGCCAGTGCCGTATTTTTTGATGGCAGCAATGGCGGCTTCCTTTACGCGAGCGTCCTCAGTAAGCCCGAGGTAGTTGTTAGATCCTAGCATAATCATGCGGTGGCCGTTAAGAATAACCTCTGGCCCTTGGGCAGAAGAAATCTTCCGAAAATAAAAATACTTCCCTTCCCTTTTAACCGTTTCTACCTGCTGCTTAAAAGAGAAACATTTGTCAAAAATATCCATTTTCCCCTCATAACCAGTTGTGTTGTTGATACCACCTGATAGTTATTTCCATTCCTTTTTTTAAACTATATTTCGGTTGAAAATCCAAAAAAGTTTGTGCGTCTGAAATATCACAAAACCAGGTTTTTTGAAAGACCTCTTTTAGTTTATCTCGGGAAAACATCAGAGGTTCTTTGGCAAAATGGTTATAAAATTCGGCAGCCAAAGCAAGAGATAAAGTTAAAGGTTTAGGCACCTTTATTAAAAGGGGTTGTTTTCCTAACATGTTTGCCATCGTCGTAATAACCGTTTGCCAAGAATAAACCTTGCCATCAGAAAGTAGAAATACCTTGCCGCTGGGAATATTTCTATCTAAGACGGCCATCAATGCTTCGATCAAATCTGCTACATAACAGAGGCTTAAAGTGCCTTTTGGATTTAATATAGGGGCAAACCCATGTTTAACTAAACGCATATACTCTAAAAACTCTTTGTCTCTTGGACCATAAATGGCAGTAGGTCTGAAAATTATTACAGGGAGAAGTTCTTTTAGAGACAGTAAAGCCTGTTCTGCCATCCACTTACTTTTAGCGTAATGAGTAAGAGGACAGGGAGGGGCTTGAGAGGTAATAATTTCTCCTTGGGGATTGCCATGAACAGCTAGGGTAGAGACAAAAACAAACTTTTCTAAAGGCAATCTTTGCCTTAAAATAGCTCGAATCAAGTTTAATGTGCCTAGATAGTTTGCTTGATAGAGATGAACCGGGCTTTTGGCTTTGACTAGACCTGCCAAGTGATAAACAACGCTAACAGAAGGAAGGTTAAGGGAAGCAAGATTTTGGCAATCACCAACGACTAAATTCACAGGTAGGTTTTGGAGCCATCTTAGCTTTTTTTTATTTCTTGCCAGGCAATATACTTCATGGCCTTTTGGGAGAAGCCCTTCAATGAGGTGACTGCCGATGAACCCTGTTGCCCCGGTGACCAAAATTTGCTTCAACAGGATATCCTCTGTCCTTCAACAAAAATGAAAACCCAATAAGCTATTCCTGTTTTTGCCCAATTCCTATTCAACGCAAAGATCCTTACCAATTAAGATTATTACCTTTCTCCTCCTTTTGGTCAAGTCCATATTTTGCACTACTAAAAAAATGAGACTCCTGCAAAAAGCCGTTAAAGACGTTTAGACTATATTT
>JAGHCL010000097.1 GCA_021160485.1 Candidatus Desulfofervidaceae bacterium | reverse complement strand
ATGAAATTATTTATATCAAAATGATTTTTCAATATCCATCTAAAATACTGATAAACTTCTTCTTTTTCTAAAAAGGTTTCCATTATTTTCCTAAACCTGGTCAGTTCCATCAATTCATTAATAACCATCTCTACTCTAAGAATTAGAGATTCACTTTCTTCTACTTTTGGTTGACCTAAAATTTCAGAAAGTTTAAGATTTACACTGCTGAAAAATCTACCAAGCCCTCCTAGAATGGTGTTATACCAGCAAGCAAGTTCACAAACTTCATTTTTAGTTTTCATTGCCATAACAGGACAATTCTTGCAGGAACCGTATTTAGATAAAAACATGCACGTACCTCTATGTTGAGGGAAAAGAGCAAAATCGCCCGTTTCCAAAAAACAAATCTTACTTTCATTATGATAAACAGGACATTCTTTATTGGTACAGCCTAGAAATTCCCAACAAAAAATTCTTGCAGGAAGTGGAACAGGTTTAGAAAAATCTCCTTTACTTAAAGCGACAATGCTTTCTTTGAAGTCTTTAATATTCTTTACAATCCTATCCAAACCACCCCAAATCGCAAAACTGGTAACAATAAATGCGCTTAAAAACATAAAACTTAATATAAGCAGGATTTGATTACGACTGTATAAGAAAGAAGAAAGATTTACTCCTAACAATACCTTTCCTATTTTTACTCCCCGAAAATCCTTGAGAGGGTAAGATAAAAACACGTAGCCACCTTTTTCTATAATGCCATTTTCAGGGGCGTGTTCAGCTAAAAAGGAGTAAAAATCTAGAGGTAGGTGAAAATCAGTAATATACGGTTCCTTTAAACCTATTTTCTTATCTTTCTTAGCATTAAAAACAGCCTTTTTAGACGGGGTTAAAAAGACGATAACCCCTTTGTTGGTTTCAAAAGGATATTCTTCAAGCAGTTGTCTAAAATCTACCGCTGTTTCTACACTCCCTATCCACTCAACCTCACATGAAGAGGTAACCTTTGAAATAGGAACTACTGCTCGTAATCTCAGATCTATTGCGTCGGCTTCAAAACCGCTCAAAAGGCTATGTTTCTGATTCACCATTGTAATCATCTGACGAGAATCACTCAGGTCTTCACCATATTTATTAACGGCCAAAGAGCTTAAAAAAACGGTCGCTGGCGGCACATGAAAATTCACTGTAAAACTATAATCTTCTCCCTTCTCCTTCAATTCATTTAAAAGGTAAAGAATGTATTTTTGTAAACTGGTCCGATCACGTTTTAACAAATATGTTTTTATCTTTTCGTCATTAGCAAACAGGATAGCAAGTTGTTTTAAGGTCCGTTTTTTCTGCTCAATTATGGACAAAAGTTTCGCCTTCTCATTATACAACTGCTGAGAGGCTATTCGCTTAATCGAGTAATTCCACCCAAAAATAAAAACAGTCCAGAGACTAAAAAGCCGAAAGCAAAAAGGATAATTAAAGGATAAAAAATCCCTTGTTTGATACTCAGATTAAACCAGAATCTTTTAACCCTAAGATATAGTTTTTCCACTCTGTTGAGTTGAGACTCAAAATTGAACATAAACAAAAATTCCTTTGCCCAACTTGGACAAATTATCGCATCTAACGCCCTATTTAATTTAAAAACAATATCACGTCAACATTGCAAAATGAAGGAAAAGTGCTAACATCATAAGATAATATCACAGGGAGGGGAAAATGGCAAAAGAAAATATTGGTTTCATCGGTGGAGGCAATATGGCTGAGGCCATTATCAAAGGATTACTTAAGGCCAATGTATGCACGGAAAAACAGCTATGTGTCTCTGATATTAGAAAGGAACGATTGGATTATTTAGAAGCCACTTATAGTGTTAAAACCTTCACTAATAAAAAGGAAATGGTAAAAGTCTGTCCTATTATTATCATCGCCGTTAAGCCTCAAGACGTAAAAACTGTCCTTGGAGAAATCAAAGAAGAAGTTTCTCCTTCCCATTTGGTTATTTCTATTGCCGCTGGTATCAGCACTATGTTTATAGAAAGCCTTCTCCCTCAGGGTGTACCTGTGGTCAGAATAATGCCTAACACCCCTGCCCTGGCCCTGGCGGGTATGAGTGCCTTAACATCTGGGAAAGCGGCTACAACCGAACATTTAAATACAGCCAATAAATTATTTAAAGCCATTGGTGAAACTGTGATTGTGCCTGAGAAATTAATGGATGCTGTTACCGGTCTTAGCGGTAGTGGTCCGGCTTATATAGCGGTCATCATAGAAGCCTTGGCCGATGGGGGTGTAAAAATGGGCCTGCCCCGTCCGGTGGCCTTAAAGCTTGCTCTTCAAACAGTGCTAGGAACAGCCAAATTGCTTCAGGATACAAATTTACATCCGGCTCAGCTAAAGGATATGGTTAGTTCTCCTGGAGGTACCACTATTGCTGGTCTCCAGGTAATGGAAAAAAAGGGGCTGAGGGGCATCTTAATAGATACGATAGAAGCAGCCACTAAAAGATCTCAGAACCTAGGTGGTTAATAGCCAGAATTGTGAACGGAACTTTGGAGTTAAATGGTTTATTGGGTTTTGTAAGTTATTAAGTTGATTGATGAGTCGGGTTAAACTATAAACTCAATTAATGCATAAACCCATAGGAATTACCGCTTGCGCATCCTGATGTTTTCAGGGGTGACTTCTATTAATTCATCTTCATTAACAAACTCTATGCAATCTTCCAGACTCATAAGCCGGGGAGGCTCCAGTTGAATGGTTTCATCGGCACTAGCCGCCCGAATATTGGTCAATTTCTTAGGCCGACAGACATTGACATGTAAATCCTTGCTCCGGTTATGCTCGCCCACAATCATCCCTTTGTACACGGGTGTGCCAGGAGGAATGAAGAACTGGCCCCTGTCCTCAAGGCTATGAAGGGCATAAGTAGTAGAAACCCCTTCACGGTCAGAAACCAAGGCCCCGGTCTGGCGATAGCGGATGTCTCCCTGCCATCTGCCCCAGCGGAGAAAACGTTTATTAAAAATCCCTTCTCCTTTGGTCAAAGTAAGGAATTCAGAGCGAAAACCAATTAAACCACGGGTAGGCACTTCAAATTGTAAACGCACCCGGCCACTGCCATAATTGACCATATCAACCATATTCCCCCGCCTTTTGCCCATTGCTTCAATCACTGCCCCTGTGTATGCTTCCGGAATATCTATTAAAACCTCTTCTATCGGTTCACAGGTCACACCATCAATCTCTTTCATAATTACTTTGGGCTTGGAAACCTCAAATTCATAGCCTTCTCGCCGCATGGTCTCAATGAGGATAGCAAGTTGGAGTTCTCCCCGTCCTGACACCTTGAAGGCCTCGGGAAAATCTGCGGGTTCCACTCTTAAGGCAATATTAGTTAAGGTCTCACGATAAAGCCGATCCCGTAAGTGCCGTGAAGTTACAAACTTGCCTTCTTTACCAGCAAAGGGAGACTTATTAATAGAAAAAATCATACTTAAGGTAGGTTCATCTACTGTAATGGAAGGCATGGCTACAGGATTGGACGGAAGTGTAATCGTTTCACCAATCTTAATGTCCTCTATGCCAGCAATCGCAACTATCTCTCCCTGCATGGCCTGAGGAACAGACTGCCGCTTTAGGCCCTCAAAGACAAAAAGTCTGACAACTTTGGCTTTCTGAAAAGCACTGTCCAGTTTAGTAATAGCCACTTCCTGCCCCACCTGTATTTTTCCTGAAAAAATACGACCAATAGCCAGACGGCCGATATAATTATCATAGTCCAAATTAGAAATTAAAATTTGCAAGGTATCTGAACGTAAGGGTTGGGGCGCAGGAATAGTCTGGATAATAGTTTCAAAGAGCGGCCTTAAGTCCGGGCTTTCATCTTTTAAGTCTCTTTTGGCAACCCCTTCCCGACCAATAGCATAAAGTACTGGAAAATCAAGCAAATCCTCATCGGCATCTAAATCAATAAACAGGTCATAGATTTCATTTAATACCTCCTGCGGGCGGGCTTCTGTCTTGTCTATTTTATTAATAACCACAATGGGCACAAGTCTCTGTTGCAGAGCTTTATGCAGAACAAAACGGGTTTGAGGCATTGGACCTTCGGCCGCATCCACCAATAGCAATACCCCATCCACCATCTTTAAAATCCGTTCCACCTCTCCGCCAAAATCAGCGTGACCGGGGGTATCTACAATATTGATTTTTGTGTCACGATACCAAACCGAGGTATTCTTGGCCATAATGGTAATACCGCGTTCTCTTTCCAGGTCCAGGGTATCAAGGATACATTCCTGCACTGCCTCATTTGCCCGAAAAATACCAGACTGCTTTAGCATGGCGTCCACAAGGGTAGTTTTGCCATGGTCAACATGGGCAATAATGGCAATATTTCTTATAGAATAACCTTTTGTATCCATCACTTGCTCCTTAAAAGCGAGAGATAATAT
>JAGHCL010000095.1 GCA_021160485.1 Candidatus Desulfofervidaceae bacterium | reverse complement strand
CGGTTTTAATTTCAGGCAGGTGAATAAGGTCACCAATGCGTTTCATGCCTTCAATTTACCAGAAAAACGGGAAAAGGCAAAGGGCTCATAAATGAGTTGCCAAGTTACAAGTTAAAGCTACCGATAAGAAACAAAATAGTGAGTAGTGATTGGGAATGGTTGGCGAGTAATGCAGAATGTGGATTTACAAATCACAGGACTTTAATTAAGTATTTAACCTTCTGAATCCTGGCTCCTGGATTCAGACTCCTGATTATCAAATTCTACCATCTTTTCATATCTCTTTATCCACCCATAGATTTTTACCTTTTGGGGGTGACGCCGCAAGGCTTCTTCCAAAATGGCAAGTAAATCTTGCAGACGATCCCGACGCTTTAGGGCCGCAAAGAGAGCACTTCTAACCGGGTGGTCATAGGGGTCTCTCAAGAAAAATTGCTTTAAGCGTTCAATACCGGCATCTATTTTGACTTCATCCTCTGTTTTCACCAGAAGAAATCCCAGGTTTAAATTGGCCTCCCAATTATCTGGGGCAATCTTTAATACCTGCTCATAGAGGGATATGGCCTCTTCCATCCTGCCCTTTTTGCGCGCCATGTCTGCCTGGGTGAGCAAAAGGGTAACATCTCGTTTGGCTGAAGGGAGACGTCCGATGGCTTGTATTTCCTTCTCCCATTTGTCCTCGCCTTTTAGGTGCTTTTTGAGCAGTAAAATTTGTTTTTTTAACCACACATCTTCAGGGTTTTCCTTATGTAAAAGTTCATATACTGTTAAGGCCTCTTCATAGCGTCCTAGAGAGATTAGAATTCTGCCTTTAAGGCGGCGGATATGAATATTGTCCTGAAGCGAAAAGGGAACAGATTGGAGTAGCTCCCAGGCTGCCTTTGGTCTTTTGGCTTTAATGTAAGCGAGAAGTAGCCAGTAAAGCAACACAGGGGTTTGCGATTGCCGAAACAGGTAAGTAAATATTTCTACCGCCTCCTTAAGGGCCTTCTTTGTACCCCTGTTCAGCAAGATTTTACCCCTCAATTTTAAGGCATAACTATCATTCGGAAGGTGAGTAAGAATTTCCTGACAAAGCCTTTCTGCTTTTTCAATCCCACCTTTTTTAAATAAGACTTCGGCCAGGAGAAGTTTATAATTACAATTTTTAGGCTCTTTATCCAAAAGTTCTAAAACTGCTTTTTCTGCTTCATCAAGTCTTCCTGCCCGCAGTAACTCTTTTATGGTAAAAAATGTAGCTTTATCTTCCATATAAACCTGCCTATTCACGCTTGCCCTCATTCACATATTGACCCATTTACACGTTTATTTTTAAAGCCTTTCATAATCAATGTGTTCTTTCCAGCGTCTGTGCCACCACCACCATTGGTCTGGATAACGCCGGACATAAGTCTCAATGATCTGCATCAACCGGCTAAGACTAGTGAGGACTTCTTCCTTACCCTGATTATGATTGAAATTAATAGGTGGTTCTATAAAAACACGATGTCGTAAGCCTGGTTCACAAATGCTAAAGAGAGGAACAACGGGAGCTTCCGTCCTTTGAGCCAATAATATCGGACTCCGAGGAGTGGGCACCGGATGACCAAAAAAATTCACCATGGCTCTGTGGCGAGGGGCATTTTGATCTAGAAGCAAAAAAAGCATTCCCCCTTGCCGGAGGTGCTTTAAACTTAATCGGACAGCTTCTCTATTTTCTCTCGCCTGGATGAAAATTATGCCCAATTTTTTCTGGAATATCTCAATGACCTGAGCGAGAAACCCCTTGCGTGGCGTTTTGGCCACTACACCCACTTTATATCCTTTAAGAGCAAAAAAAACAGACATTAAAGGAAAGTTACCCATGTGAGCGCTCACTATAATTACACCTTTACCTCTTGCGTAAGTCGTTTTTAATTGCTCTTCCCCGTGCACAGAAAAGTGAGCAGTATAGAAATCCAAAGATAAATCCAATGATTTGCCTAATTCCCAAAGACTGCGGGTAAACCAGAACAGATTCTGGCGTAGGATTTTCTCTTTTTGAACTAGAGACATGGTATGACCAAAGGCCAAATCAAGATTGGCTAAGGCAATCCGGCGGCGCTTCACTAGGAGTGGATAAACAAAAGAAGAAAGCGTTCTGGATAGGGGCTCTATCGCTACTAAAGGAAGTTTTTTTAAACTTCTTTGAACAACTTTTACAAGGCATTCATTCATTTTCCAATCACTACCCCCCACCTTAATTTTCCCCCAAATTTGAAGAGGGAAATAGGAGGGAGGTAATCAACTTAATCACCTTTCCTCAACATTTTCCTAGCAAACATGAGGTATCCAGTATGAGCCACCATTCTGTCTTGTGGACGTAACCTCTCTGCCACCGTTTTGTAACGGCGTAAAAGTATTTCTAATACTTCTATATCTGTGAAAGGAAGGTTATCTAGGGCTTTCAATACCTCACTCACCTGATTGGTAGTAGGGACAAGAATGCCTAATACACAACCCCCTTTAAGCGCATCCCAGGCCTGGGGAAGGTAAAGCCAGGGGGTTTTCACATCTAAAAAAACAGCATCTACTTCCTTTTCTTCAAAACCGGTCTCTATATCTTTCACTTTTATTTCTACCCATTCCAGCAGGCCTGCCCAAACCAAGTTTTCTTGGCAAAGATGGGCAAATCGTTCTTCTCTTTCGTAAGCATAAACGCACCCTGTGGGTCTCACCCACCAGGCCAAGGTCATTGTCAAGGCTCCACTGCCCGCCCCACATTCTATCACCCGACTGCCAGGTCCGATGCCGAGGCGCATTAAGATATACCCCAGCTCTTTGGGATAAACGATCTGAGTCCGGCGCTTTAAATGGTGAATGAAATCATAAAGAGTAGGCTTTAGGGTAACAAAAGGAACACCCTTATGGGTATAAATCACCCCTCCCTGAGGGATGTGAGTTAACTGCTCTAAATCCAATTCCCCCAGATGTGTGCTAAATTTTCGTGGCTCTACCTGCACCAGAAAGCGCTTTCCTTGTGGGGAGAGCAATAAGACAAAATCCTTTAGTTGCCAGGTCATAATTTTGTGTTAATGCGTATATGCGTGTAAGCGTTGATGAGTTAAACAAATTTGCTTCTTAATTTCTCACTTTTCCACTGTGTTACTGGTCTCCATACTATATTTCGAACATTTTAACTGTTCTTTCACGCATTTACCTGTCTACCTACGCACTATGGAAAAGAGGAAATAATCTTATAACCTCGTTCCCCTAGGGCCTTAACAATGGGTTCTAAAGAACATTTTTCTAGGCGGAAGGAATAAATAGTTTCATCTTGATTGGGTAAAATACCCAGACTTACAATGCGCCCATTATGGCTACTAATAATATTATAAACCTCTTTGAACGCCGCAGGTGAATCTCCAATAACCACATCCAGGCGAGAACCAGCAGTAAGAATACCCATGATTTCAATAAAGGCACGCAAAATATCCGTAGTGGTAAGAATACCCACCAATTTATTGTTTTCTACTACGGGTAAGCCACCAATTTTATACTTGTAAATCAATTTGGCTGCTGTTTCTATATCTGTCTGCGGGGTAACCGTAATAGGCTCAGTAATCATAACATCTTTAACTTTAATTTCCTCTAACATCGCTGGAATAAGCAATTGGCGCAAATCACCCTCTGTAACCAACCCCAAAAACCGATCACCTTCTACTACCGGCAGATGGCGGATGGAATGCTTTTCCATCAAACGGATTGCCTCTTTTATGTCTGCACCTTTGTCTACAGTAATAACTTCTTTAACCATCCACTTGGAAACATCCATACTCCCTTTTTAAAGCAAAGAAAGTAGATTGTCAATTAGCTAAGATACCCAAAATCCGCGACCTCTTTTTG
>JAGHCL010000103.1 GCA_021160485.1 Candidatus Desulfofervidaceae bacterium | reverse complement strand
TTTAGTAAGTATAAAAATAACATAATTCATAGTAGGAGGTTGAGGAATGCGCTATGGGATATTACAGGCTGGCTGTTTGGTAGTTTTACTTTTTCTATGTGGTTGCGCAGCAGTATTGGTAGGAGCCGGGGCAACCGGAGGTATTGCGGGGTATAAGTTTATTGAAGGTGAGTTACAGGTGGAATATATTGCCCCTTATGAACGTGTTTGGCAGGCGACTACCTTGGCCTTAAAAGATTTAAATATTCGCACTGAAAAGATAGAAAAGGATGCCATTAGTGGTAAAATTAAAGCTCGTCGGGCAGATAATACCTTAGTAACTATTAAGATTAAAAATAAACCTTCCGGGATGGTCAAGGTTGGTATTAGAGTAGGTATCTTTGGTGACGAAGAAGCTTCTATGCTGATTAAGAAAGCAATTGATAAGAGATTAGGTGTTAAGGGAAGCTAATATGAATTAGCTGAGGGAAAAATAAAAGACAAATTGCGCCTAAAGCCAGAAATGGACCGAATGGAATAGGAAAATATTTATCTTTCTTTTGCAAAAATATCCATAAAATGCCAATAAAACTACCTGTCAATGAGGCAATAAGAATGACAAAAGGGATGGCCTTCCAGCCTAAGAAGGCCCCAATCATAGCCAGCAATTTAATATCCCCTCCACCCATACCTTCCTTTTTTCTGATGAGATAATATCCATAAGCCACCAAAAATAAAATTCCTCCACCCAATAAGGCCCCATAAAGGGCATCTTTTAAAGATAGTTCTGGTAGGAAGAAACTAGCAATCAAACCGCAAAAAATACCGGGAATGGAAATGACATCCGGGATAATTTGCAATTTTAAGTCAATAAAAGAAACCACAATCAATGCACACACAAAGAGGAGGTAAATTAAGCCTGGGAGGGAAAGACCATATTTCCAGTAAATGAGCAGCGTGAAAATGCCGGTAGACAATTCTACCACTGGGTATTGCCAGGAAATGGGTTTTCCACAATATCGACAATGGCCTTTAAGCAAAAGGAAGGAAAGAAGGGGAATATTGTCATACCATTTGATTTGAGTTTGACAATAAGGACAATGTGAAGCTGGCCAGATAACTGATTTCCCCTCCGGCAAACGACAAATACACACATTAAGGAAGCTACCTATAATTGCTCCAAAGAAAAATACAAAGATATAAAACGTCATTTCCATGAGTTTAAGCTGCCTTTTTTTGCTTATGAAGATAAACCTGAAGGATAGTAATTGCGGCTGGGGTTACTCCAGGAATACGAGCAGCCTGTCCTAAAGAAGCAGGCCGGATTTTAGACAACTTTTCTTTTATCTCATTAGAAAGTCCAGGAAGACTGTAATAGTCTAAATCTGCTGGTAATTTAGCGTGTTCCCACTTTTTAAACCGGGCTACTTGTTCCTGCTGGTGTTTGATGTAACCTTCGTATTTTACTTGGAAAGCTACTTCTTTGGCTACGACTTGGGGCAAACTTTGAAAGTATTCATCGAAGACACCCAGAGCATAGGTATCCACTTCGGGCCGCTTTAAAATGTCTTTTAATGTTACTGGATTTCTAATAGGAGCTGTGCCCATCTTTTGTAAGGCATCATTAATACCTGCTGTGGGTTTGATTTTTATTTCCTCCAGCCTTTTAAGACTATCTTCAATGTTCTTTTTCTTTTGTAAGAACTTTTTGTATATTTCTTCGTTTATTAATCCCAATTCATACCCAATTTCCATTAAACGCAAGTCAGCATTATCTTCCCGCAGCAATAAGCGATATTCTGCACGGGAGGTAAACATCCGGTAGGGCTCATTTGTGCCTTTGGTAACTAAGTCATCTATTAATACGCCAATATAGGCCTGAGAGCGGTCTAAAATTACCGGCTCTTCTCCCCGCACATACTTGACGGCATTAATGCCAGCCATAATCCCTTGGGCAGCAGCTTCCTCGTAGCCAGACGTGCCGTTGATCTGACCAGCAAAAAAGAGTCCTTTTATAAGTTTGGTCTCCAATGAGGGCTTTAACTGAATGGGATTTGCATAATCATATTCAATGGCATATCCCGGACGGATAATTTCTGCTTTTTCTAGACCTTTAATACTCCGCACCATCTTAAGCTGAATATCAATAGGCAAGCTGGTGGGAATGCCGTTGGGGTAAATTTCAGTTGTATTTAGACCTTCGGGTTCAATAAATATTTGATGTCTGGGTTTTTCCGGGAACCGCACTACCTTGTCTTCTATAGAAGGACAATACCTGGCCCCTACACCCCTGATTGCCCCTGTAAACAGCGGCGAACGATCAAGGCCACTACGAATAATCTCATGTGTTTCTTCATTGGTATAGGTGATATAACAGGGCACCTGTGGTCTGTCTATTTTTTCTGTGGAAAAAGAAAAAGGATGAGGTGGGTTATCGCCATACTGGGGTTCAAGCACATCATAGTTAATAGTACGCCCATCTAGACGGGGACAGGTGCCGGTTTTCAACCGTCCAATCTCAAATCCCAGCCGTTTAAGACACTCAGAAAGGCTATTGGAAGGAGGGTCTCCCATACGGCCAGAAGGAAAATTTTTTAAGCCAACATGAATTAACCCCCGCAGAAATGTCCCTGTAGTCAGAATAACAGTCTTGCCCAAATAGACTTCGTCAATGCTAGTTTTAATGCCTTTTACTTTCCCATTTTCCACCAAAATTTCATCTACTACTGCCTGTTTTACCCAGAGATTTGGCTGTCTTTCTATTATTTGTTTCATCCGTTGCCGATATAGTTCCATATCTGCCTGTGCCCGGGATGACCATACCGCCGGTCCCTTTTTGGTGTTAAGACGTCGAAATTGAATTCCAGTAGCATCAATATTTTTGGCCATTTCGCCTCCCAGGGCATCTATCTCTTTGACTAGATGTCCTTTGGCCAAGCCACCGATAGCTGGATTGCAGGACATATGAGCAATTCTATCGGCATTTATGGTGGTTAAAAGGGTAGAGTGGCCCATTCGAGCTGCGGCTAGAGCTGCCTCACAGCCGGCATGACCAGCACCAACTACAATGACATCAAATACTTCAGGATAAACAAGCATAGATTTATTATAACCCCTTCTTTTTATTGCGTAAAGCACCTTGATAACCCCAAAATCCGCGAGGTCAAGTCCCAAATTTCCTGTAAAAAGGGTAGCCGAATACATAATTAACATACCCCTTTCAATTCTTGTTTATCTTGTTTATTTTGAAATCCTTCCATGATTCCCAATTCTTCTCTTTGGATTGCTCCCCATTTTTTGGACATGTAAAATGTTAGGGTAAAGGAGGGGAGCAAGCATGAAGAAGAGGTTTAGTAT
>JAGHCL010000058.1 GCA_021160485.1 Candidatus Desulfofervidaceae bacterium | reverse complement strand
GCTGTAGCCACTTTAGGAACAGCTCTTACCCCAAATCAAGCTCGGTTGTTAAAAAACTTGGCTTCTAGGGTAGTTCTTGTTTACGATGCTGATGCGGCCGGACAAAAAGCTGCTATTAGGGCATTGCCCCTCTTGCTTAAAGAGGATTTAGTGGTAGATATATTATTACTGCCGTCAGGAGATGATCCTGATAGCTTTGTTCAACGTGAGGGAGGGGAGGCCTTTTTGCAACTTTTACACCATGCCCAGCCCCTGTTAGATTGGTATTTAAAAAAAGGGGAAGAAGAGACCAAGGCCGATTTAAATCAAAGGTATCAATTTCTTCAGGAAGCAATAAGTATTATTTCTCTTTTTAAAAACCCATTGATGCAATCTCATTATCAGGATAAGATTTGTCAGCTTTTTAGTATAGAACCTTCTCTGTTGGCTACATTAACACCACCTCAGGCACATTCTCTTCATAGACAAGACACTCCTTTTATTTCTATAGAAAGTATGCCTGCCTTTGAAAAAAATATTATCAAATTTATCCTTTCTTATCCTGAGTATCTTTCCTGGTTTATCAAAGAAGATATTTTACAAGAGGTTAAACATCCTCTATTGCACTCCCTTCTAGAAAAGATAGTGAAATTTTATGAAGAACATAATACAGTAGATGTGAACGGTTTAATCATGGATATAGAAGAGTCGTTAAAGAAACTCATTACCCGCTGGAGTATAGAAGAAGGAGAATACGATAAACCTGAGGAAATAGCCCAAGGTTTTTTGCGTTTATTAAGAGAGCGGCAATTTAAGAGATTGTTGAAGGCAATCAAAGAAGCAGAAATTCAGGGTGATTGGCAGCGACTATCTGTGCTTTTACGCCAAAAAAATGAGTTGGCATGTGATTTAAAGAGAAATTAGCTTGTAGGTTAGTATATAATAAGAAATTGAAGGGAGGCGCCCTTCTTATGTCCGATGATAAGCTAGAATTCCAAGAAATAAAAAAATTAATTTCTATTGGCAAGGAGAAGGGTTATCTTACTTATGAAGATTTAAACGAGGTTCTGCCTGAGGAGGTTGTTTCGGAGCGCTTGCAAGATGTAATGATGATCTTTGATGAAATGGAGATAGAAGTAGTAGATGAGGCTCCTCCAAAGAAAGATGTTGAAATAGATGTTAATGTTAAAGAGGATATTTTTTCCGGCTTGACTTTTGAGGATCTCCGCACAGTTGACCCTGTGAAACTTTATTTAAAAGAAATGGGTTCGGTGCCTTTATTGAGCAAAGAAGAAGAGGTGGAAATTGCCAAGGTAATTGAACAGGGTGAGGAAGAAATCTTGGATGCGTTGTTAGACTCTATGCTGGGTGTTAAAGAGGTGTTGAGGCTAAGAGAGTTTTTAAAGAAAGGAAAGGTAGGCATCAAGAGTATTGTGAGAGATTTAGATGAGGACGAAGACAGGGAGGAAGAGATTAAGAAGAAGAAGCAACAGGTAGTGCAACTTTTAGATAAAGTGGCAGCTATTGAAAGAGAAAATGCAGTTTTAAGGCATCGGTTAAAAAATAAATCTATCAAAAAGGAAGAGCGATTAAGAATAGAAAAGAAGTTAAAAGAAAACAAGAGAAATGTGTGTCTTTGTTTGAAAGAAATCAAACTAAATAAAAAGCAAATTGCGAAAATTGTAGAACGGCTAAAAAGGCTTATGGCAGAAATAGAAACTTATGAACACAATATGGCTGAATGTATGTTAAAAACGGGTCTTCCTTTGAAAAAGTTGAATAAACTGGTGAGATACTTAAAAAAACATCCGGAGGAGAAGGCAGAGACAGCCAAAAAACTAGGTATATCTTTAGAAGAGTTAGAAATAATAAAACAAAAAGTCAAACAGGGTCACCGTAAATTATTGCGAATAGAAGGCCAGACAAATGTCTCAATCAAAAAATTAAGAGATATCTTACGCCGAATCAAGGAGGGAGAGAAAAAGGCCCAGGAAGCAAAGAGGAAATTAGTTGAAGCTAATCTCAGGCTTGTGGTGAGTATTGCCAAGAGATATACAAATAGGGGTCTTCATTTTCTAGATTTAATTCAAGAGGGAAATATTGGTTTAATGCGAGCAGTAGAGAAGTTTGAATATCAAAGGGGTTACAAATTTAGCACTTACGCTACCTGGTGGATTAGACAGGCAATAACACGGGCCATAGCTGATCAGGCCAGAACAATTCGCATTCCGGTGCACATGATTGAGACCATTAATAGACTGATTAGGATTACCCGCCTTCTTATTCAGGAAAAAGGCCGTGAGCCTACTCCAGAAGAAATTGCTGAGAGAATGGGACTTCCGGTAGAAAAAGTCAATAAGATTTTAAAGGTTACTAAAGAACCTGTTTCTTTAGAAACACCAGTAGGAGAGGAAGAAGACAGTTTTTTGGCTGATTTTATAGAGGATAAGAAGATGTTGCCACCAGAAGAAGCCGTAATCAGAATGGGTTTGGCCATCCAGACACGTAAGGTTCTTTCTACTTTAACTCCTAGAGAAGAAAAAGTTTTACGTATGCGTTTTGGTATAGGTGAAAGGGCTGACCATACCTTGGAAGAAGTTGGTCGTATTTTCTCGGTAACACGAGAGAGAATCAGACAAATAGAAGCCAAGGCCCTGCAGAAGATGAAGCATACCAGTCGGAGTAAGTTTTTAAAAAGTTTTTTAGATGAATAGGAGGCAGAAAATGAAAATTAGCAAATCAGAAGTTGCTCATGTTGCAAAATTGGCTCGTTTGTCATTTAACGAAAAGGAAATGGAATTGTTTACCGACCAGCTTAATCAGATTTTGCTTTATATGGAAAAATTGAACGAAGTAGACACCACTGATGTTAAGCCCACCTATCATGCTTTAGATTTGACAAATGTATTCCATGAAGACAAAGTTAGCTCTTCATTGGATATAAAAAAGACGCTTGCTAATGCCCCTCAAGCAGATAAAGATATGTTTGTTGTCCCTAAAGTAATTAAAGCGTAAATGTGGAAAAGCGGTTTGCAATAGGTCAGGCTCAAGGGACTATGATATTCAGGATTCTGTAAAACAGCAGTAAAGGGAAAGAAAGTGCAACGCTTACATAACACAGAAAAGGAGGTTTAAATGCTGGCTGGGAAGGCGATTCACGAATTGCATGAACTGCTTATTAAGAAAGAAATTCGCCCTCAAGAAATAGTAGAAGATATATTTAAACGTATTAAACAGGCAGAGGAAAAGGTTAAGGCTTATATTACCCTTACAGAAGAAATGGCTTTAAAGCAAGCCCAAGAAGCTGAGAATCGACTCATAAAAGGAGAAAATATTTCCTTTTTGACAGGCATTCCCTTGGCTATCAAGGATAACATTTGCACAAATGGAATAAAAACCACTTGTGCTTCTAAAATTCTTGCTGACTTTATACCCCCTTATGATGCGACAGTAATCAAACAACTCAAAGCGGCCGGGGTTGTCATTATTGGTAAAACCAATATGGATGAATTTGCCATGGGTTCTTCTACTGAAAACTCGGCCATACAAATTACCCATAACCCCTGGGACCTGGAAAGAGTGCCTGGAGGTTCTAGTGGTGGTTCTGCTGCGGCTGTAGCGGCAGATGAGTGTATTGCTGCTTTGGGTTCTGATACAGGAGGTTCTATCAGACAACCTGCTTCCTTTTGTGGAGTGGTGGGATTAAAGCCTACTTATGGATGTGTATCACGTTTTGGTTTGGTTGCCTTTGCTTCTTCTTTAGACCAAATTGGCCCCCTGACAAAAGACGTGACGGATGCAGCTATTTTATTGACAGCTATTGCCGGCCATGATCCAAATGATTCTACCTCTGCTCCGATGAAGAAAGAGGATTATACGCAAAATTTACATAAAGAAGTAAAAAAACTTCGAGTTGGAATAGTAAGAGAGGCCATGATAGAAGGATTGGCGTCTGAAGTTAAAACAACAGTAGAGCACGGTATCAAGGTATTATCTGATCTAGGTGCAGAGGTTATAGAGGTTTCTTTACCGCACTTAGATTATGCGGTAGCCGTTTATTATATTATTGCTCCGGCTGAGGCCAGTTCCAATCTGGCCCGCTACGATGGAGTAAAATATGGCTTTAGAGATAAAACGGCAAAAAACCTGTTTGAAATGTATTGTCAAACGCGCTCCCAGGGTTTTGGTGCTGAAGTAAAACGCCGGATAATGTTAGGGACTTATGCGCTATCTGCTGGATATTATGATGCCTACTATAAGAAGGCCTCTCAGGTAAGGACGCTGATCAAACAGGACTTTTTGCATGCCTTTGAGCAATGTGATTTTATTATTACTCCGGTGGCACCTACACCTGCTTTCAAAATAGGTGAGAAAGTAGACGATCCTTTGCAGATGTATCTCTCCGATATTTTTACCATTCCTATTAACTTGGCAGGATTACCAGCTATTTCCTTGCCGGCTGGTTTGAGTAAAGATGGTTTGCCAATAGGGTTGCAAATTATAGGTCCTCATTTTAGCGAAGCCCGGTTGTTACAAGTAGCTTATCAATTTGAGCAGGCATTAGACTTCAAAGAGAAACCTAAATTGGAGGAGGATTAAGATGCAGTTTCAGTTTGTGGGAACAGACGTTTTAAACTTGGCTGGTGGAGTATTGATCGTCGGTGCATATAAAGACCAAACCTTAAGTCAGATAGGACAAGTAGTAGATGAAGCTATGTCACACCTATTGCAGGATTTTTTAAAAGATATTCATTTTGAAGCTGAGGCCGGAAAGGTAGCCTTTATGCCTGGCCATGGTCAGGTGAAGTTTAAACAAATTGTTGTTGTAGGACTTGGAGAAAAGGGAGAGTTGGAGGCGGATACGGTTAGAATAGCCGCTGCGACAGGTTTGAAAAAGGCAAAGGAACTAAAAAATGACGATGTTTATTTTGAACTCCTAGGGGCAGAAAACTTAGGTTCCCGGGCCGGACAATATTTGGCAGAAGGAGTTTTATTAGGTGGTTATCAATTTAAGAAGTATAAAAAACCTAAAAAAGACATAATAAGAATTGAAGAAGTAAAGATTCTGACCGATGAAAAGGTCAGAGAAGAATTAAAATTAGGCAATATTTTAGCTTCGGCTGCTAATTTTGTCAGAGATATTGCTAATGAACCTGGTAATGTGATTGCTCCTAAAGACCTAGCTGAAATAGCACAAAAGCTAGCTGAAGAAACGGGCCTAAAATGCACTATATATAATGAGAAAGACCTTCAAACTAAAAAAATGGCTGGGATTTTAGCTGTAGGGCAGGGTAGTGCTCATCCACCCTGTTTTATCCATCTTACCTATCAACCTGAACATGCTTCTAAACGTATAGTTGTTATCGGAAAAGGTATTACTTTTGATAGTGGCGGTCTAGATATCAAGCCAGAACAGTTCATGAAGACGATGAAATGTGATAAGTCTGGGGCATGTGCTGTGCTTGGTATTATGAAGGCAATTGCAGATTTGAAATTAAATATAGAAGTTCACGGTCTCATTCCCACAGCCGAAAATATGCCTGGTGGCAATGCCTTTCGTCCTGACGACATTATTGTATTTAAAAATGGAAAAAGTGTGGAAATTCATAGTACCGATGCCGAGGGCAGGCTCATTTTGGCTGATGCTTTAATCTATGGTTCTGAACTCAAGCCGGATGTAATGATTGATATGGCTACTTTGACCGGAGCTTGTATGGTAGCTTTAGGTAGATTCACCACAGGAGTTTTTAGTCCTGATAAAGATTTGGCAGCCAAGATAAAAAAGATTGGTCAAATTACTGGAGAAAAATTCTGGGAATTGCCGTTAGATGATGATTTAAAAGAGGACTTAAAGGGTACTTTTACCGATATTAAAAATGTCGGCTCTCGTTATGGTGGGGCAATAACAGCGGCTTTATTTCTAAAGGAATTTGTCAGTGAGGAAATAAAAAGTTGGGTGCATTTAGATATTGCCGGACCTGCCTTTTTGGAAAAACCTTGGAAGTATTACGCTGAAGGTGCAACAGGGGTGCCGGTGAGGTCAATACTTACTTTGTTGTTAGAAGAGAGTGAGAAGAGATAAAAAAGTTCAGGCAGGATGATTGTTAGTGACAGGTGGACAAAAGAAATTTATTTGTTTGATTATCAGCCACTTTTTGAAATTTAACACTTTTTAAATCAAGTCGGACTCAGATTGGCCACATGAATTAAAATTTAGCTCTTTTAAGTGACGATTTAGTGTAAAGAGGACTTTAGTAACACTTAATTTTTGGTCACTGGTTTGTGCTTTGTTTAAGCCTAGGTAAGGAATTTTACTTTAGTAGAGGTAGATAATGGTAAAAAATATCAATCTGGATAAAAACTTGGGAAAAGAGTTTCTTTTCTCTTTACCTCAAGTTCTATCAGAAATAGGTAGTTTATTTTTAGAACAACAAGATACGCACAAGATAATTACTTTAGCCTTAGATAAAATAAAAAGCCTGACTCACGCTACTCATAGTATATTTATCTATAAGCTGAATAATCACCTGATAACTGATTTTGATTCTGAAGTTTCTCAAAAGTGTAGAGTAAAACTGGATAAAGAAACACACTTCTGGGAACGTATTTTGAAAGAAAATGACGATGTCTTTTTAGATAATCTTCAGCTTCCTCCGGGCCATATTCCCATAAATAATTTTTATGGCAAGAAAATTAGATATCGAGGTGAGATATTAGGGTTTATTGGGGTTAGTGGCGTTGATAAAAGGGTATTAAACATGGTCAAAACAGTTTTGAATCCCTTTGGAAGTATTTTTACCTTAGCTGTGGTCAAAATGCAGGAAGAAATGGCCAAAAAGAAAATAGAATTGCAGTTTGCTCAATTTCAAAGAATGGAGGCGGTGGGGGCTTTGGTCAGTGGGATAGCGCATAATTTCAATAACATGTTGATGGCTGCCTTGGGAAGAATTAATCTCTTAAAAATACAAATACTACCTACCAATCAGACTTACAGACATTTGGAAAAAATAGAAGCAATCCTTCAACGTAGCAGCGATTTTGTTCGTGAACTTTTAACCATAGCCCAGGGAGGGGAAAGAGGAGAAAAGGAAATCATTAATATAAATGATGTAATTAATCGGGTTTTGCTTTTAATTCAAAGCAGTTTTCCTAGCACGATTGAGATTCAGACATATCTCGTTCAAAATCCCTGGCCTATAAAGGGTGATGCTTCTCAATTAGAACAGGCACTACTTAACATCTGTCTAAATGCTCGTGATGCTATGCCTGAAGGAGGGAGGCTGATTATTGAGACCAAAAATCATGTTTTAGATGAGTCATCGGCCCAGCCCCAATTGGGGATTACTCCGGAGCAATATGTTTTAATTTCAATCACAGATACAGGTGTTGGAATGGATGAGGAGACTCAAAAACACATATTTGATCCCTTTTTTACCACCAAAGGAGAAGATAGTACTACTGGTTTAGGGTTGACAGTAGCTTATGCAGTCATCAGACAACATAATGGTTTTGTTAATGTTTCCAGCACGCATGGAAAAGGCACTTGTTTTAATATTTATCTGCCAGTGGCTAAAACTCAAGCAGCTGAATTCAAAGTTAAAGCCCAACCCCCAGCTAAGGGGAACATATTACTGGTTGAAGATGAAGCTGAGGTGAGAGAAATTGCTAGAGACCTTTTACAGGTGCTTGGTTATCAAGTAATAGAAGCCAGAGACGGAGAGGAAGGGATTGCTCTTTATCGTGCTCGTAGGAAAGAAATTGATGCTATCATTTTAGATTTAGTCATGCCTCGGTTAGAGGGCAAGGCGGTATTTAAAGAATTGAAGGCCATTGATCCTCAGGTAAAGGTTATAATTTCTTCTGGTTATAGTAGTAAAGGAACTATTGATGAGCTTGTTGCAGATGGGGTGAAAGCAGTTTTATTTAAACCTTATACTTTGGCTGAGTTGAGGGAAACTTTAGAGACGGTATTAAAGGAGAAAACTCATGGAATTGGGGCTGAATAATAAAATTGCTCTCGTAGCCGGAGCAAGTAAAGGTTTGGGTAAGGCCATTGCCTTGGGTTTGGCTAAAGAAGGCGCAAAGGTGGCTATTTGTGCTCGTCATAAAGAGCCTTTGGAAAAAACAGCTCAGGAAATAACAGAAATTACTGGAAATGAAGTTTTGCCTATTGTAGCTGATGTTTCCAGGTCAGATGAAGCCAAAAATTTTGTCAAACAGGTAGCTTCTGCATGGGGAACCGTGCACATCCTTGTAACAAACGCAGGTGGCCCCCCTCCGGCTTATTTTGAAGAGACTGACGAAGAAATGTGGGTTAAGGCCTTCCATCTCACTTTGATGAGCGCTTTAAATATGGCTTGGGAAGCTATTCTCTACATGCGAAAGCAGAGATGGGGACGGATTATTACCATGACCTCTATTTCTGTAAAGCAGCCTATAGAAAAGTTGGTTTTGTCTAACAGTCTACGTGCAGCCGTAGTGGGTTGGACCAAAACTTTAGCTGATGAAGTAGCAAGAGATAATATTTTGGTTAACTCCGTATGTCCTGGCTATACTCTGACAGAGCGGGTTAAATCACTAGCATCTAACTTGGCAAAGCAGAAAAATGTGCTTCCAGAAGAAATCTTTAAAGACTGGGAGATGAAAATTCCCTTGGGACGCTTGGCTTCACCTGAGGAAATTGCTAATCTGGTGGTATTTTTGGCATCTGAAAGTGCTAGTTACCTTACCGGAACGGTTATTCAGGTAGATGGGGGATGTTATCAGGGATTGTTATAACTTCTTGAAGATTTTTTCGTAAATCTACAGGAATAAAAGCCACTTTGCATTTTTTCCCTTTCATCCGACCTACAAAAAGCAATCCACGGGCCCTTAAAATGCCGATGACGCTCTTAGGAGGTTTTTCCCGCCAATAAAAACCGTCATAGATGTCGTTTCCAAAACATTCAACCAGACAGGTATATGGAAATATTCCACCTGCTTCTAAAACGACCCCCAACAATTTCTGGGCAGGCAGAGGAAGCTTCTGCACTACTGAGAGCAAATTTGATTTATACTTAAGAAAAGCATTTATCGCAGTAATATATTCTTTTTTTCTTCTACCCCCATCTGGCAGTTCCAAAAAGGTGTAAATAGCTTCTATCCATTCTATAGGCTGCTTTTGTAAAACGGAGAGCAAATTCATTTCTGGAGTGAACAAAGTTTCTTCTGCACTTGCCCGCCAATTGGCCATGAGCTCTTTGGCTAGAGATTTAGGAAGGGGTAAAAGGATATCATCATGCATGTCTTCAAAGTGGTTCCAGTTGTCATCAGTGTATAACTCAATGACTTTTTCCTTTTGAGGCAGCATTTCCAATAATTGAAAAAATTGCGCATCAATTTTTTCAAAAAACCGATGAATTTCTTTTTCTATTTTTTTAAAGGTTCGGTAACTGTGTGTATTTTCCAATATGTTCATCAGGTGACTCAGGTTATCTATAAGCTGACTTAAAGAAAGGAAGGGTTTAGACATAAGAGGTGTGAGTGCTTCTACCTTTTCTATGGCGCGCAGAAGGCGGTAACTGACATCAAGTATGACCAGGATTTCTTCCTGTAAGGCCAATTTATAATTTTCTATTTCTTCTTGAAGACTGTGGACACAACCTATGTTTAAACGGCAACGCAGACGATTGAAGTCGTAAGGAAGCTTTAACTTTTTTTCTAAGCGATTGATAAGATTGGCAATTTGCAAACGTCCCGCCGAAGTTTTGAGAGATTCTAAAGGTGTCTTGCCATCTAAGGCAGGTAAAGGCGTTCTGATCCATTCATGTTCATAATAATATATAAGAT